>CAXMQD010000480.1:0-1719 GCA_964194965.1 uncultured Acidimicrobiia bacterium
GAGACCTCCAGCAGGCGACACATCGCGGCGATCGAATGGTTGGCCTGGTTCACTTTGACGAACTCGAAGATCCCGAGGGAACCGAGCCGGTCTCCCGAGCGAACCAGGCCGCGGCTTTTGCCAGGATCTCCCGCTCCTCGCGCTCGGGCGTGGTCAGGCAGTCGGCGCGCCGGCCCTCGCCCCGATCCGTCTGGACGACCCAGTTGCGGATCGCCTGGGCCGACGGCTCGAACTCCCGCGACAGTTCCTCCGGCCTACGACCGGCGCGAACGAGCTCGACCATCTGATGGCGAAACCCGGCCGGATAAGGTGCTCTTCTTCTCGGCATCGCGAGCTGGTCCCAGAAAATCGGACAGGTCGCTAAGGTGTATTCCACCAGTTGACGGAGGAATACGAGATGACGGCACGACGACGATTTACGGCTGATTTCAAGGCCAGGGTGGCGCTGTCTGCGCTGCGGGGCGACAAGACGATCCAGGAGATTGCGACCAAGCATAAGGTGCACCCGAACCAGGTGAGCAGTTGGAAGCGCCAGGCGTTGGATGGTTTGGGCGCGGTGTTTTCGAACGGTTCGGATCATGCCCGTCGAGACCATGAATCCGAGGTCCGCGACCTTCACGCCAAGATTGGGGAGTTGACCGTCGTCAACGATTTTTTGGCGAACGGGCTCAAGCGATGAGCCGGGGGGAACGCAAGGCGATGATCCGCCGCGATCACCCTGGCCTGAGCTTGAGCCGACAGTGCCAGGTTCTGGCGATCAGCCGGTCGTCGTTCTATTACGCGCCGAAGGGCGAGAGCCCGGAAAACCTGGCGCTGATGCGGCGTATCGACGAGTTGTTCATGAAGTATCCGTTTTACGGTTCCCGTCAGATGGTCCGTCAGTTGCTGCGCGAGGGGGTCGCGGTGAGCCGTCACCGGGTGCGGCGCTTGATGCGCCTCATGGGGCTGGAGGCGATCTATCAAGCGCCGAGAACCAGCATGCCGCATCCCGCACACCGGGTTTATCCCTATCTTCTCAGGGGGATGGTGATCGACCGCCCCAACCAGGTCTGGTGTGCCGACATCACTTACATCCCGGTGCAACGCGGCTTTCTGTACCTGGTCGCGATCATGGACTGGGCCACGCGTCATGTGCTCGCCTGGCGGCTGTCGAACACCATGGACGCCTCCTTCTGCATCGAGGCCTTGGCCGGGGCGCTGGCCCGATACGGCAAGCCGGAGATATTCAACACCGACCAAGGCAGCCAGTTCACCAGCTTCGAGTTCACCGATCTGCTCAAGGACGCGGGCGTCGCGATCTCCATGGATGGCCGGGGCCGCTACATGGACAACATCTTTATCGAGCGCCTCTGGCGGTCGCTCAAGTACGAGGCGGTCTATCTGCACGAGCTGACCGACGGCTTCAAGGCCGAACGGGTGATCGGCGAGTGGATTGAGTTCTACAATACCGAGCGGCCCCATTCCGTCCACGGCGACCGGACGCCGGCGGAGGCGTATCGCGGCGACCGGAGGCCCGTGGACATGATGGATAAGCCTGACGGCTTACCCACATCCCCACAGGCTCAACAGCAGCAACAGAATGTGCTAAACAGGATTTTGGCAGCATGATCAGACAGCGGAATACACCTTAACTTGGCTGCCAAGCTGTCCAACAAAGTGAGACCACCTCAGTTGGTAGGCCCGGCGCCTATACGATCGAGCTTCGCATGGCGCCATCTG
>CAXMQD010000481.1:0-1586 GCA_964194965.1 uncultured Acidimicrobiia bacterium
GACCGTGACCTGGTGCGGCACCTTGCCGACCGGGATCTGCGCGATCACGGTGTCGCTGTTGGTGTCGATCACCGTGACCTGCGGAAGCGCGCGGTCGGGCACGAAGAGGTAATGCTCGAAGCTCTCGTGCGCGCGGGCGCCGCTCTGCCAGAACGAAACCGCGATGGCTGCGACCAAGAGGCCGCCGAGCAGGGACGAAAGGAATCGTGACGAAAAGCGCGACATGGGTTCTCCTCCCACAAGGTTTCTAACACCCATGCCACCACGAACCGGGGGTTCTTGCGCGCGGCGAATTGCCGCCCCCCTGACCACCGGATCACCCCGTCCGATGGGTTCGCGCTGGCTGTTTGCGGCGGCAGGTCTCCTGGCTCGCGGATTTTCGCGTTGCGTCCCGCCTTCCCGGTCAACCCAGTGGCGTGAATGGGACGCCGCGCTTTCCGCCCACAGTTGCGGGGACAGCCGGGGCATTGGTGGTCCGCGTTGGACCGCCGCACCCCGTTCCCTTTTGATCCCGATCTGGGAACCGTCGCGGGACCGAGACTAAGCCAGAGTCGGGAAGCCGCACAAGTGGCGAAGCCATGCCTTGGGCGGATGCCGCCGCGCGAGCGATGGCGATCCCCCACTGGTTGCCTAAAGCCCGAGCACGCTGCTCTCAGACCGGTTCCTCGTCGTAGAACTTGAGCAGTGAGATTGGGTCTTCCTCGCCGTGGCCGCGGGCGATCAGCAGGCGGTACAACGTGCGCGCCTGGTCGGTCATCGGCGTCGGCGTCTGGGTCGCCTTGGCCAGGTCGTAGACCATATCCAAGTCCTTGAGCAACTGGCGCGCGAAGGCGGCGGGCGGCGTATACTGGCGCGCCACCATGCGCGGGAACATGGCCTGCAACAGATTGCTGCCGGCGTAGCCCGCGCCCAGCGCCTCGGGGATGCGCGCCACCTCGACGCCGGCGTTCTCGCCCAGCTTCAACGCCTCGGCCAGGATCGGGTAGAGGGTCAGGCAGAGCACCTGATTGATCATCTTGGTGACCTGCCCGGCGCCGATCGGGCCCATCAGCGTCGCCTTGGCGGTGAGATCGTCCCAGAGCGGGCTCAGGCTGTCGAACACCGCCGCATCGCCGCCGGCCATGACGGTCAGCGCGCCGCTCCCCGCCGCCGGCGGCCCGCCGGACACCGGCGCGTCGATCCAGTCCATACCGGTCTGCTGCTTGAGCCGGGTGGCCATGTCGCGGGTCGCCTCGGCCACGGTCGTGGAGATATCGATCAGCACCTTGCCCGCCGCGCCCGCCTCGGCGACACCGCCGGGGCCGAACACCGCTTGCTCGACACAGTCGGTGCTGGTCACGCAGATCACGACCACGTCGACCTCGCGGGTCACCGCGGCCGCCGAATCCAGGCAGGTAACGCCGGCCTCGGCCGCGGCGGCCATTCTTTCCGCGTCGATGTCGTGGCCGATGGCGGTCTTGCCCAGGTCCCGCAGCCGCTCGGCCAGGGACGCGCCCATGTAGCCGAGGCCGATCTGGCCGATGCGCGTAAGATCCAATGTCATACGTCAGTCTCCGATTGATTAATACCAATGATCCTTAGTAATG
>CAXMQD010000482.1:0-2413 GCA_964194965.1 uncultured Acidimicrobiia bacterium
CTGTCCGCCCGCGATAGTACGAAATCCTTATCCGAACCGCCGGCGGCGAGGGCGGCGTTGATCCCGGCGGCGATCCCTTGTGCGCCCGCCTCTTCGTACCCTGTGGTGCCATTGATCTGGCCTGCGAGATACAACCCGGGCAGCTCCTTGACCTCCAAAGTTAGCGTCAGCTCTCTCGGATCCACATAGTCGTACTCGATGGCGTACCCGGGCCGCTTGATGACTGCCCGCTCCAGGCCCGGCATGGTCCGCACAAAGGCCTCTTGTACGTCGGCGGGAAGCGAGGTCGAGATCCCGTTGGGATAAATGGTGTCGTCGTCGAGACCCTCCGGCTCGAGAAACACCTGATGTGCACTCCGGTCGGCAAAGCGGACCACCTTGTCCTCAATCGACGGGCAATAACGCGGGCCCGTGCTTTCGAGCTGGCCCGAGTAAATGGCCGAGCGGGCCAGGTTGGCGCGGATGATCGCGTGCGTCTCCGGCGATGTTCGCGTGATCGCGCAGGCAATCTGAGGCGTGGTGATCCGCTCCGTCAGGAACGAGAATGGTACCGGCGGATCGTCGCCAGGTTGTAGCTCCAGCCCCTCCCAATCGACTGAGGAGGCCTTCAGACGTGGCGGGGTCCCCGTTTTTAGGCGTCCAAGTTGCAGCCCCAACGCGTAAAGCCTTTCGGACAGTTTGAGCGCCGGCGCTTCGCCAGATCGCCCTGCCGGGATCTTTTGCTCGCCGAGGTGAATAAGTCCGTTGAGGAATGTGCCCGTTGTCAGCACCACGGTCCGGGCGCCGAGGCGCCGCCCGTCGCCGGTCAGAACGCCGGCTGCGCGGCCGTCAACGACGATTAAATCCTCCACGCCGCCTTCCACCACCGAAAGGTTGTCTATCGCACTGATCTCTGCCTGCATCGCCTGGCGATAGAGCTTGCGGTCGGCTTGCGCGCGCGGCCCGTGGACCGCTGGCCCTTTTGAGCGGTTCAGAAGACGGAATTGGATGCCAGCCGCATCGGTGACACGCCCCATGAGACCGTCGAGGGCATCGATCTCGCGCACAAGATGTCCCTTGCCAAGCCCTCCAATGGCTGGGTTGCAGGACATCTCTCCCACGGTCGCGAAGGTATGCGTTACGAGCGCCGTCATCGCGCCCATGCGTGCAGCGGCGGCCGCGGCCTCGCATCCGGCGTGGCCACCACCCACAACGATCACATCGAAGGTCTTATCGTGCATTCAGCATACCGATCTCTTCAGCCGGGTCAGAATAGCAGCAGTGACCGCTCCATGTGCTCCAGGTCCCTGACAGGCCTCTGGCGCCTTGGCTAAGTGAAATCGATGCCCTCGGCAAGCGGTGCACCATGACGAACTATGGCGGGGAAGGCCCAATAAGCGCCCATAATCTGCTCGATCAGGCCGGTATCGGACGTTCCTAGTCTCGTGCTCATCAGGAACAAACCGAGGGACGCCCATGTCACCGAATAAGAAGACCTCGCCCGCCCAATCAACGATGGCCCCCAGCGTTCCTGAAGACCCAGCGCCACCAACACGCGACAAGACCGAAGCCGAGGCCGGATCCACACCGGCGAATTGGCAAGTGCAGATTGCGACCGCCTTGCGCGAATCGACCGTCGAGGGGCAAGAGCGACCCAAATAACGACCGATCGGTTTCACGTGAAACAATCGGGCTGTCACTTTCCGATGCAAAACCGGCTGAAGACCTGATCCAGCAAATCCTCGACATCGACTCGGCCAGTGATGCGGCCCAGCGCATACGTGGCGCGGCGCAGATCTTCAGCGCGCAATTCGATTTCCCCTGGCACCGACGACAAAAAGGTGTCCAGGGACGCAAGACACGTCGATAGATTTTCTCGATAGCGCGCCCGAGTAATCGGAGGCGCCTCCACGTCTCCGATCCTTTCGCGAGCCAAGCTGGCGAGCCGACCCGAAAGGCCGTCCATTCCAGCCCCTGTCTTTGCCGAGATGGCGAGCCCATCGCAACAGGTCTTGCTGGCATTCAGTAGATCGATCTTGTTTGCGACATGCAGGACGCCCTCCCCACGATCAGCAATTTCCGCCGGAGGTTTGACTTCAGGCGCCGTCGCATCGCTCAACCAAATGACGAGCTCGGCATCGCGCGCGCTCGCCAATGTACGGCGTACCCCTTCGCGCTCAACCGAGCCTTGGGCGTCGCGAATGCCGGCCGTATCCGATATGACGATAGGCAACCCCTCCAGGTCGAGGCGAACCTCGATGACATCGCGTGTTGTTCCCTCCTCCTCTGAGACGATCGCCGCATCACGCCGAGCAAGGGCATTCAGGAGGCTTGATTTGCCGACATTAGGTGCGCCCGCCAAGACGACCCGGAAGCCTTCGCGCAGAATCTCGCCGCGGTTTCCATCCTCAAGATGCGCGGCAATGGCGGCACG
>CAXMQD010000483.1:0-2364 GCA_964194965.1 uncultured Acidimicrobiia bacterium
CCTCAAATTACCGAGTAGGCGATGAATATTATCCTGGCGATAATGCGCCAGTTCTACGCACTGTTTACGAATTACTCGACCATGGAAACCTCTATAGACGATTGATGCTTAAGCCTCACGACAAGCGGTTCTGGAATGTGCAACTTGGCACGAGGGGCCTCGAGCGCACAATGGAATGGTCGAATACCATGGGTCATCTCCGACTTTGAACTCCCAAAAACGTACTCTCGCCGACTCAAAGAGATTGGCGGCGTTTCTCGCTAGAGTTCCCGTCAAGCTGAAGATATCCGCCTGATCGGAAATGTCGCCAACTTCTGACAAAAGTGTACAAGATATTCTGGGCGATATCGGCCCGCAACTTTCCTTCCCCCAGCCTAACCCCCTGGCACCACACCTCTCGCTGTGAGAAAATGCCCCCCGAACCCTTCTCCCCCACCCCCACCACGAAAGCGCCCCGCCATGCCTTCTTTCGATATCGTCTCCCGCACCGATATGGCCGAGGTCGATAATGCGGTCCAAGGGGCCACGCGCGAGATTGCGACGCGTTATGACTTCAAGGGCTCCAACTGCTCTTACGAGCGCAACGACCAGGTCATCACGCTGAAGGCCGACGACGACTACAAGCTCAAGCAGATGCAGGAGCTGCTGCGCGGCTACATGGTGCGGCGCAAGGTCGAGATCGGCGCGCTCGAGTTCGGCAAGGCCGAGCAGGCCTCGGGCAACAGCCTGCGCCAGGTGGTGACCGTCAAGCAGGGCATCGAGCGCGAGCTGGCCCAGAATATCGTCAAGGAGATCAAAGGCGCGAAGATGAAGGTGCAGGCGGCGATCCAGGGCGACGAGCTGCGCGTCTCCGGCAAGAAGCGCGACGATCTGCAGAAGACCATGGAGCTGATCAAGGGCATGAAGAACGACCAGCCGCTGCAATACGTGAACTTCCGGGACTGAAGACCGGGAGAGGTGAGCCCCCGGCCGCCCTCCGCCGCCCTCCGCCGGACATACCGCCATGATCGAGATCACCCCAACCATCGCCATCGACCCGCGCGAGATAACCGAGTCGTTCATCCGCAGCCCGGGCCCCGGCGGCCAGAACGTCAACAAGGTCGCGACCGCGGTGCAGCTCCGCTTCGATCTGCGCGGCTCAAAGTCCTTGCCCGAGGAGCTGCGCGCCCGCGCCGAGCGCCTGGCCGGGCGGCGTCTGACCAAGGACGGCGTCCTGGTGATCACCGCGGCGCGCTTCCGCAGCCAGGAGCGCAACCGCGAAGACGCCCTGGCGCGCCTCGTCGAGCTGCTCGGCAAGGCCGCCGAACGCCCGACCCCGCGCCGCGCCACCCGGCCGAGCAAGGCCGCCAAGAGGCGCCGCCTGGACGGCAAGACCCGGCGCGGCGCGATCAAGCGTCTGCGCCGGACCAAGCCCGGCGAGGATTAGGGCGGGGTTGCGGGTTCCCTAGTGTTGCCGCGCGCACACCACCTCGTGTCATTCCCGCGAACCCGGGAATCCATGCTAGCGTCCACCCTCCCGCTTTCGCGGGCGTGACATAGCGGTGCGGGGCGGCGCTCTGGACTCCCGCTTTCGCGGGAGTGACATAGTGGTGCGATCAAGCGCTCTGGCCTCCCGCTTTCGCGGGAATGACATTGTGGCGCGATCAAGCGCCTGCGCCGGACCAAGCCCGGCGAGGATTAGGGCGGGGTTGCGGGTTCCATAATGGTGCCGCGCGCGCACCACCTCGTGTCATTCCCGCGAACGCGGGAATCCATGTTAGCGTCCGGACTCCCGCTTTCGCGGGCGTGACATAGCGGTGCGGGCTGGCGCCAGCTAACTAGGATTCACCATGACCCCGGAACCCGGCATCGTATTGCGCGATTCGGTCACCAAGACCGAGCCCGGGGACGCGGGGTCGGTGCTGGTGACCGGCTCCCACGGCGGCGTCTATGCGGCCAACCTGGCGGCGCGCGCGCGGGTGCGGGCGGCGATCTTCAACGACGCCGGCCAGGGCCGGGACCGCGCCGGCATCGCCGGGCTCGACGCGCTCCAGGAACTCGGCATGGCGGCGGCGGCGGTGGCCCACGACTCGGCGCGCATCGGCGACGCGCGCGACGCCTGGACCCGGGGTGTCTTGGGCGCGGTCAACGATCTGGCCGCCGCGCTCGGCTGTGCGCCGGGCCTGGCTTGCGCCGAGGCCGCGCGGAACTTGCGCGATGCCGAGGCGCCGGCGCGGATTCCGCCCCAGGTGGCGGAGGCGGCGGCGCTGTTGCGCGACCGACCCGGCCAACCCCAGGTTTGGGCGCTGGATTCCGCTTCCCTGGCCGGACCGGAACACGAAGGCCAGATCCTGCTGATCGGTTCCCACGGCGGTTTGCCCGGCG
>CAXMQD010000484.1:0-3454 GCA_964194965.1 uncultured Acidimicrobiia bacterium
CGATGTGGGTCATCGGCAAGGCTTCCCGACGCACTCCGGCGGTTCGCCCGCGCGACCGAAGGCGGCTTCCCAAGGTTTTCGGGCGGCGTCCCGCGCGGCTCGCGGTGCCGGCACCGCCACGCCACGCGCTCCTGGCCGAAAACCTTGGGAAGCCGTCTCTATGGGTCATTATCGGCGCTCCTTGGTATTAGCTGATCGGTTGGAGGATTTTGGTAAGGTCGAAGAGCCGATGGCCGATATAGAGCAGCAACGTCAAGGTCAGAATCATGATCGCGCTGATCGCCATGGCGAGCGGAAAATCGAGGGCGACGATCGCCTGATTGGCGATCAATCCGGCGTTGACCGCTCCGGGCCCGCCCAGGATCGTGGGCACCAGCGCCACCCCCAGTCCGTTGACGAAGATGAACACGCTGCCGGCGAAGATGCCCGGCGCCGCAAGCGGGATGATGATGTCTCGGAAGGTGCGCAGGGTGCCTGCCCCCAGATCCTCGCAGACCTCGAAGACATAGCGCTGAACGGCCTCCATGGCGAGGAAACCCGCGAACACCATGAACGGCAGGAACGAGAGCACGTCGCCGATGACGACGCCGAGCGGCGAGAACAGGATCACCGTGATCGGCTCGGAGATCAGGCCGATGTCCATGAGAAGGGTGTTGATCAAGCCATTTCGGCCGAGTATCGGGCGCATGGCGAAGACCCGCACCAGTTCGGAAATCATGAACGGTAGGATGAACAGCAGAATGACCCGGTGTTGGGCCGCCCGCGGTACCCGGCGGCGAACGAAGACCGTGATCGGAAAGCCGATGGCGAAGGAAATCACCACCGCGGCGCCCGAATGGACCATGGAGTGCAGGTAGTTCTCGGCACGGGCCGAGGTGAAGAAGTTCTCGTAGGCGAAGAGGGTAAAGCCGGGCTCCATCCAGAAGGTGGTGCGCTCGAAAAAACTCCAGACCAGCGTCAGGGAAGCGGGCACGGCGAGGAAAACGACCATGAACGCGGCAGGAATGTAGAAAACCCCCCGCTGAACGCCATTTTCCCCGAGCGCCCGTCGCCACAAACCGCGGTCAGCCGGATTCCCGCCTACCCGGGCCCGGTTACGATGCCCGCGCATCGCGCTCTGGTTTGTCCCCAATCATGCGGCCTGCAAGCGCGCCCACCAGTCCTGATAGGCCCGAATATGGGTCGGGAATACATTCTGCCAGGCGTTGCCCTTGACCGCATAACGAGCGTTCTTGCGTTCGAGAATATCGAGCACCCGCGCCTTCTCCGCGGCCGAAAAATCGTCCGGGTGGGAGTCGATGTATGCATCCACCCCGGTCATCTGCGACCCGAATCCAAGGCCCGCGAGCGTGCGCGCCCCGAACCAAGGCGAGAGATAGACGTTGGCAAGTTGGTAATAGAGATCGTCGACACCACGCTCGCGGCCACCCTTTGTCAGCATGAGCACGTTGTTCCAGGATTGGTGCCCTTCTTTCATGGTGCCGTAACGGATGTCGGCCTTGTCGCCGGTCTTTTTCTGGGCAACGATTTGGATCGGCTCCCAGCAGGACGACATCAAGACTTCGCCGCTGGCCAGGATCCCGACGCCGTTCTGGAAACCATCCCAGAAAGTGCGGAACTGGCCTTTTTTCTTGTAGTCGATGAGGAACTGGCACACCGCCTTGACCTCGTCGGGCTTCATGTTCGAGGGGTCTTCGATGTCGATCCTGCCGCTCTCCTTCACATAGATCGCCATGGTGGTGAGCGTCGGCCCGAAGTCGTTCTGAAGCGCGACCCGGCCCTTGAACTGTGAATCGAGCATCACCCCCCAGCTATCCGGGTGGAAGCCCAGGGCCTGGTAATCGTAGGCCATGGAGTCCGCGTTCGAGATCATCGGCGTCGCGACGACCTGGCCCTCGTAGCGCAGGGTGTGGGCGGCCATGCCGCCTTCGTTGTAGATCGGCAGGATGTTCTTCCAGTTGGATATCTTGCTGGTGTCCAGCGGCACGATGGCGCCCTGCGAAGCGAGGGCATCCTCCATGCCGCCGCCGTTGTCGGTCATGGCATCGAACAGCTGGTTGCCGTCACCGACCACCATCTTTTGAATCGCCTCGTCGGCGCGCGCGCTCTTGGTGGTATAGGCGATTCCCATGCCCGCCTGTTTCTCCATGGCGGTCCAGTCCTTGGCGCCGACCTTGTGTATCACCGCCGCCCAAAGCTTGAGCTTTTGGGCGTCCTGAGCCGATAGGCCGGAAACCCGCCCGGCAGCCGCCAATCCGGCCACGCCGGCCAGACTCTGCACGAAGACACGCCGGGTGAAATCTTGTTGCCTCATGATTCGCCCCCTGTCAGACTTGTGTTTGAAAAATTTCTCTAAACATCAAAAACTTAACGAAAATTCCTGGAAGCGATCGCTCACCCGAAACACAGGGATATCTGGGCCGTGGCCCCGGTGCTCAATTTGCACCCAAACCCCATGTTTTCACCATAATTCGACCGTGACTGGTTACCGGTGGTAGAATTGTGCGATCAGCCAAGATTCCGAAGATGACTCCCGTTGGGTTGCTGATAAACGTAGCACGAAGGGCGTCTCGGAGCGAGTCCGGCCCTATACCGGGACGGTAGATCGCGATCTGCCCCTTTATTGGGCTGATTTGCCGATGGAACCCCCCTGTCAGTGGCCATTTCGTGCGCTGAGAACGTGCCCACGTCTGCGCAAGACACACCTATCGGCATTGACACGTTACTTGCCACGCAGGCTGGCCTCCCTCACCAGCCCACACCTCAAATCATTAATTCGAGCCGGTCGGAAGCCCCGACGATTCCATCCGGTCAGAAATCGCTCTAGGACGGTTCGGTGTGCCACGGCGACGGCAGCCGGTCGATCACGCTGGAGCTGAGGCCATGAGCGCCCCCGAGGTGATCACCAAGAAACAGGTGGATGCGGCCAGTATCAAGGCCGCCGACGCTATCCGCAGGAAGTCGCCCGACGCTCAGGCGCTTGTCTTCGAAGCCAACAGGCTTTGGACGATCTGGCATTTTCAGCAGGAGTCGGATTGCAAGGGTTGACGGCGCACCAGAACAACCCCGCGACTGTCGGTCCCCGCCCTGGCTGGCGCTGGCGCGTACACGCTCGACATGGCGGCGGCGGAAGCGATCCGGTCGGGAAGCGGCGCGCAACGCGGCGGCACTCCGTTCGCAGGAATGGACCGCCGAACAGGCTGCCCGGCTCGACACGACTGACCGCCCTCGAAACTCGTCTTTTGTCATCCAATAGCGGGATTCGCCGGTGGTCTCGTTACTGCAAAGCAGACAGAGTAGAGCCGACCTAATTTCGCGATGGCGGGTGTCCTAGTTAGGACAATCTGAACGACCCTCAATCGTATAGTCCACCATGAAGGATGGGCAGCCGAGAACGGCGACCAAGTTGCACCGCAATAGGCCATCCTCGGCGCCTGGTTTAGCTCTTTCGCCG
>CAXMQD010000485.1:0-1767 GCA_964194965.1 uncultured Acidimicrobiia bacterium
TCCTGCGCGCTTCCTTCGGCGACAGGTAGGGCGACAAATCGAAATTGCGAACCGATCCGCCGATACGACTGGCAAAGCCTGAGGTATCGAAATGATCGATGAGCGCGATGCCGCTTTTGCCCTCGAGGATGTTTCCCCAGGATTCCTTCACAGTGTGACCGACGGGTGTTACCGCGCCAAGGCCGGTAATGACTATGCGTCGCATCCGCTAATCGCCCCATGTAAAAAAAGAAAAGGCCGCCATCAAGCAAATCGATGGCCGGCCTTTCCGATGAGAAATTTCCGACTTGGGACTACTTGTTGTGGGCGTTGATATAGTCCATCGCCTGCTGAACCGTGGTAATTTTCTCCGCCTCCTCGTCAGGGATCTCGATGTTGAACTCTTCTTCGAGAGCCATGACCAGTTCTACGGTGTCCAGCGAATCGGCACCGAGATCATCAACGAAGGAAGACTCCCCGGATACCTCTTCCTCCTTGACGCCAAGCTGCTCCACAACAATCTGCTTGACGCGTTCTTCAACGGTACTCATAACGAATATTCCCTCCCCAGACGATGGAGCCCTGTTGGTCCCGCGCCTAGTTTAGTTAAAAGGCACCAACTTGCAAGAAACTTTGGGCCAAACCTGAAACCACGCTGCATCCGCGGATTGTTCCGAGTTCCAGCTGGCAATGCTGATAAGTCCCTGAAGCATCGGGATTTCCTCGTAACTCAGTGCTGCTGGATGCCGAATCCCGTGTGTTCCGGCCCGCGCAATCAGCCCATATACATGCCGCCATTGACGTGCAGCGTTTCGCCCGTGATGTAGGCGGCCGCCGGCGATGCCAGAAACGCCACGGCCGCGGCCACGTCGTGCGCCGTGCCGAGGCGCTTCATGGGGATATCGGCGAGCAGCAATTCACGCTGCTTGTCTGACAACCCGGCCGTCATGTCCGTATCGATGAAGCCTGGCGCCACCGCATTGACGGTGATGGCGCGCCCGGCGAGCTCGCGCGCGAGCGCGCGGGTGAAGCCGATGGCGCCGGCTTTCGCGGCCGCATAGTTCGATTGCCCGGCATTACCGGTAGCCCCCACGACAGACGTTATATTGATGATGCGTCCGCGGCGCGTCTTCATGAGGTGGCGCACGCTCGCCTTGCAAACACGAAACAGCGACGTCAGGTCGGTATTCAGCACCGCCTCCCAATCATCCTCGTTCATGCGCGCGAGAAGATTGTCGCGGGTGATGCCGGCATTGTTGACCAGAGTGGTCGGGTTACGCGATTCTCCGCCCAGGCGCTCGAACAACGCATTCACCGAATCGCTGTCGGCGACGTCCAGGATCGCGCCGAATCCCTCGATGTCTGCTTGCGCCAGCGCCTCGCTGATGCGCTCGGCGCCCGCGTCGGTGGTGGCCGTGCCGATAACGAAGGCGCCGCGGGCACCAAGGGTTTCCGCGATAGCCTTGCCGAGGCCGCGACTCGCGCCGGTCACCAGGGCAATATCTCCTTCGAGGGTCATGTAAGTACCTGCAGCTCCGTCAGAGCTTTGTCGAGGCTCGCGCCGTCGTGCACGGCCATTGCTTTGAGGCTTCGATCGATTCGCTTGTTGAGCCCGGTAAGAATTCGGCCCGGTCCAGGCTCCACCAGAATGGTCGCACCGTACTCGCGCAGCCGGGTCACCGACTCGACCCAGCGCACCGGCCGGGTCAACTGCTCGGCAAGCACATCACGGATTTCGGCCGCCTCCCGGTGGGTCCGATTGTCGGCATTGTGAACGACGGGAAACTC
>CAXMQD010000486.1:0-3838 GCA_964194965.1 uncultured Acidimicrobiia bacterium
GCGCGCGGCGAGGTAGCGTTCGACGGCGCGCCAGCCGGCCGGACTCGAGCGAGGGCTTTTATTCCTCGGAAAAGCTAAGATATTGAATTCCAAGTCTTTCATAAAAGTAACCCACGGAAACTAGCATTCTCGTGGGTTAGATATAGGGATAAACGGGCGCAATTACGACAAGTTTTGCGATCATAAGTAGTATAATTTTCGAGGCCCAGGGCTGGTGTATTCGAGCGCGATGGGGGTGGGGGGGTTTGTCTCCCCCTATCCGTTTCCGACCGACCGAGAATTTTTGGGCCCCTGGTAGTTTGGCGGAAAGTAGACCGAATTCGAGGCCCCGGGATTGGTCCGTTATGAACGGATAAGAGGCGATTACCCCTGCTTCAAAGCCGCGACCTTGATTTCCACAAGGTAGCCGGGCGCAAGCGCCGTGCCGACACAGGCCCGGTTGCCAATCCCATTTCTAGGTATGTGCTTCTTGAACGACAATCGGACAAGCATTACGATTAGCAAGGTGAGGCAACCGCCGGTCACGTGGCGAACCATCAAGACGGAATTTTGCGGCTCACGGGCATGCCGCAAGGCCGAAGCGGATATTCTTTGAAGACATTATTTCGACTACTTGGAATCGGTCTAATCGGACTGGTGGGAACCGGCGCGGCTATCTGGGGAGGCCTGGCGCTTTGGTTTGCTTTGCCGGGGGCGGATGGCGTGCGCGCCATGCTTGCCCTGGGCTTTGTCGCGCTCGGCGCGGGCAGCCTCTTGGCCGCCCTTTTCCGCCGCCGGCTGGTCGTGACCCTACTGCCCTTCGGGATCGCCTTCGTTGCGCTGCTCGTGTGGTGGTCGACCATCGAGGCGAGCAATGACCGCGATTGGCAAGGCGATGTAGCGATGCTGCCGTTAGCCGAGATCAATGGCGATATCATCACGCTGCGCAATATCCGGAGCTTTGACTATAAAAGCGAGACTGACTACACCCCGCGTTGGTATGACAAGACCGTCGACATGCGGCAGCTCGATACGCTCGATTTGATCGCCGTTTATTGGATGGGCGACGCCATCGCGCACACAATCCTGAGCTTTGGTTTTGCCGGCGAGCAGATCGCAATTTCCATCGAGACGCGCAAGGAGCAAGGCGAGGCCTACTCGGCGCTCGCCGGTTTCTTCCGCCGCTACGAGTTGTATTACGTGGTCGCGGACGAAATTGACCTAATCGGGTTGCGTACCAACTATCGTGACCCCCCGGAGGACGTCTATCTCTATCGAGTGAACATTCCAAAAGAGAACATCCGCCGGCTGTTTCTCCAATATGTGGCGCAGATCAACGAATTTCATGAGCGGCCCGAGTTTTACAACTCCGCCACAACGAATTGCACGACCAACATCGTGATGCACGTCCGGGCCTTCCAGGGGCAGATGCCGCTGAGCTGGAAGATGTTGCTCAGCGGCTATTTCCCGGATCTCATCTATGAGCGAGGGAAGCTCGACCAGAGCCTTTCATTCGACGCCTTGCGCCGGCAGAGCCATATCAACGATCGCGCCCGCGCAGCCGACGGTGCCGATGACTTCTCGCGCCGCATCCGCGAAGGCCTCCCCGGAATGCCATGAGCTTGCGGATTAAGTTCTGAGCCAATTCTCGCCAACAGAAAAACGAAGGTAAGGAGTTTGAACAAATGAGAACGGTAGCGCGAAAACTACTGAGTATCTCTGCAGTCGGCATATTCGCCGCGGCGCTGACCTTGATGGTTGGGTTGGGGCGCCGCACATCGCGCCGCGTATCGCGGCGGAACTGAGCGACGTTGCGCGGTGGGCGTATATAACTGTTAGCGGTCATCTTCCATCGCCATGGCGGGTTTGATTCAGTAAGACGGCACCTGGCGGTAGGTGAAGCACGCCCGCACAAATAGGTTCTGAGACGAACAACGACGCAAATGAGGGAGATTTACTATGTTACGACGAGTCCAATTGTCGATCGCGGTCTTGATGGTTGCGGTTGCCGCCGCCTATGTGTTGAACCCGAGGCCGAGCATCGCCGCCACCGCGGCCGAAATCGACCGTGATGTCGATAAGGCGCTCACTAGTCTGTACGGGCAAATTCCAGAAGCCGAAAAACTTCGCGAGAAGTCCAAAGGTGTCCTCGTGTTCCCAAAGATCATCAAGGGCGGACTGATATTGGTTGGCGGCCAAGGCGGAGAAGGCGCATTGCGCGTGGACGGCAAGACAGCTGATTATTATAGCTCCATAGCCGTGTCGTATGGCTTGCAGCTCGGGGTCCAGTGGTTTGGATATGCCATGTTCTTCAGGACTGACGAAGCGCTCAGTTATCTGGACAAAAGTGACGGCTGGGAGGTCGGGACCGGACCCAGCATCGTTGCCGTAGACAAGGGTGCTGCCACCGGCTTTTCATCGTCGTCGCTTAAGGAGGACATATACGTCTTCTTTTTCGATCAACATGGCCTAATGGCAGGTCTTGGCATACAGGGCACGAAGATCACCAAGATTAAGCCGGAATAGCAGTCTCGGCTGCGACCTCCATACGCGGCGAACCGTCGGCCCTGATTTCATCAACTGGCATGTGAGAGAACGCAATGATGTTTTACCGGGTCTACTGTTCCGTTTTGGCCTGCGGTTTGCTGATGGCCGGTTGCACCGAGAGCCGGCAGTTAATGCCGACACCGAACCTCTACACCGACGAGAAGGTGACGTTGTTCGAGTCCTTGCCGGAGGAATACGCCAGCACGCAGGTTGAGCTCATCTACGTGACCGACCGGGCGCCGGAGACGGATAAGGCCGGCAACCTCCGCTATGGCTACAATCGGTCGAATTCGCTCGCGGTCGGCACGACGGTCGTCGACCTGGGTCAGAACGCGACCTGGAAGGACCTGATCGGGGCGAGCCAAACCCACTCCCGGCTCGGCGATTTCGAGTTGCGTCTGGTCTCGATCGACGAATTCGCGCGTCTGCCGCCCACGCCGGCGCCCTACCAAGTGATCGACGGCGAGATTGTCGAAGACCCTGAGGCCGTCGCTACACGCGATGCCAGCACCGCTCACTTACAGGCAGAGGTCAGAAGACGGCTGGCACTGACACCCCGCAAGGACGTGTACCTCTACGTGCACGGCTACCACAATACCTTCGAGGACGCTGCTTTCGCGCTAGCGGAACTATGGCACTTCTTCGGACGCGAGGGGTTGCCTATCGTCTACACCTGGCCGGCGGGCTACCCCGGCATTTTCGGCTACACCTACGACCGGGAGTCCAGCGAGTTTACGATCTTCCACCTGAAGCAGGTCATCACGTGGCTGTCCGAGCAACCCGAGATCGAGAACATTCATCTGATCGCACACAGTCGCGGCACCGACGTCGCGATGTCCGCCTTTCGCGAGCTGGTGATTTTGGCGCGGGGCGCAGGCGTCAGCGCGCGAGATCGGTTCAAGATCGCGAACTTTGTAGTCGCCGCGCCGGATATCGATGTGCAAATCCTCGGCCAGCGGGTCGCAGCCGAGCGCTTGGCTTTCGCAGTCGATCAGGTGACACTTTATTCGTCACCAAACGACGAGGCGATCGGTTTCGCTGAGACTCTCTTCGCCAGTCCCCGTGGGCGTGTGGGAACGGCGGAATTCAGCGACCTCAACGAAGAAGAAATCGGGCGGATGAAGGCCAACTCGGCCCGCGTAACGGTTGTTAATTTTGAAGGCGAATCGACCGGCTACGGGCATGACTATTTCCGCACCAACCCCGCGGTCAGCTCCGATCTCGTGCTGATGATTAGATACGGTTTAAAACCTGGCGAGGCGGGGCGTCCGCTGGAGCACATCGGGCTCAATTTCTGGCGCGTTCCTGAAGG
>CAXMQD010000487.1:0-2975 GCA_964194965.1 uncultured Acidimicrobiia bacterium
ATAAACGGCGGGAACGCCGATGGGCTTTAACTGCGGCATCGTCGGCCTGCCCAACGTCGGCAAGTCGACGCTGTTCAACGCGCTGACCGAGACCGCGGCGGCGGAGTCGGCCAACTACCCCTTCACCACCATCGAACCCAACACCGGCCGGGTCGCGGTGCCCGACCCGCGCCTCGATGAGATCGGCTGGATCTCCCGGTCACCCAAGATTACGCCGACCTTCCTGGAGTTTGTCGACATCGCCGGGCTGGTGCGCGGCGCCTCCAAGGGCGAGGGCCTGGGCAACCAGTTCCTCGGCAACATCCGCGAGGTCGACGCCATCGTCCACGTGCTGCGCTGCTTCGAGGGCGAGGCGACCCACGTAGAGGGCTCGGTCGATCCCCTGCGCGACGCCGAAATCGTGGAGACCGAACTGCTGCTCGCCGATCTCGATTCGGTCGAGCGCCAGCTCGATACCGCGGTCAAGCGCGCGCGCGGCGGCGAAAAGGAAGCCATGGCGAAGCTCGCCGTGCTCGAGCCGGTGGCCGCGGCTTTGCGCGAGGGCCGCCCGGCACGCGGCGTCCGGGTCGGCAAGGAGCACCAGGCGGCGTTCCGGCGGCTCCACCTGCTGACCGTCAAGCCGGTGCTCTACGTCGCCAACGTCGAGGAGGACTCGGTCGCCACCGGCAACGCGCTCTCGGAGCGGGTCGTCGCGCGGGCGCAAGATCAAGGCGCGGGGGGGGTGACGATCGCGGCCGCCATCGAGGCCGAGGTCGCGGCCTTCGCCGACCGGGCCGAGCGCGCCGAATTCCTCCACGGCCTGGGCCTCGAGGAGACCGGTCTCAGCCGGGTGATCCGGGCCGGCTACGCGCTCCTGCACCTGATCACCTTCTTCACCTCCGGGCCCAAGGAGACCCGCGCCTGGACGGTCGCGCGCGGCGCCAAGGCGGCCGCCGCCGCCGGGACCATCCACAGCGACTTCGAGCGTGGCTTCATCCGCGCCGAGACCATCGCTTACCGGGACTTCGTCGCCTGCGGCGGCGAGCAGGGCGCCAAGGACGCCGGCAAGATGCGCGCCGAGGGCCGCGACTACCCGGTCAAGGACGGCGACGTTTTCCATTTCCGCTTCAACGTGTAATCCAATCTGGTAACTTCATATAACTTCGTGACATCTCAAATACCCAGAATAATAGCTGATTATATGATATTTTTGGATTCGCAGCGCATCATGAGTTCGCTTGCTATCTCACCACAAACCGGGTACGAATCCGGGTATGGATCGAAAATACTCGGTTTTTAAACCGGGTACGACTCTAATGCCCGGAGGCCAGACCATGCTGACGGATACCCAATGCAGGAACGCCAAGCCCAAAGAAAAGCCGTTCAAGCTGACAGATGGGAAAGGTCTGTATCTGGAAGTGAAGCCCAACGGGGTGAAGGCATGGCGCTACCGCTACGAGCTTTTCCGAAAGGATAGGCGCAGGGAAAGCGTCTTCGCCATAGGCGGTTACACCCAGGCCCCTGCGGGCGAAACCGAGGAAGAAACCAAGGTTCGCCGCAACGGTGGGCGCTTCACACTGGCCGAAGCACGTGAAGAGAGGGCTAGGGCGCG
The DNA here is from genome assembly GCA_964194965.1 of uncultured Acidimicrobiia bacterium. Taxonomy (GTDB): domain Bacteria; phylum Pseudomonadota; class Alphaproteobacteria; order Kiloniellales; family J153; genus JACZVL01. The sequence continues at coordinate 1,592 of CAXMQD010000487.1, forward strand.
GGCACTTGTGAAACAGGGTATCAACCCCGCCCATCATCGCCAGTTGGAGCGCGTCAAGCGAGATCAGGATTCAGCCACGACTTTCGAGGCGGTGGCACACGAATGGCTGGGGCTGAAGGACTGGGAAGAAATCACCAAAGCCCGGCGATTGGACATGCTGACGCGGGTGGTGTTTCCGAAGATCGGCGACCTGCCGGTCAAGCAAGTGACTCCGGCGCACGTTCTCGACGTGTTGACCACGGCGGCGAAGAAGAATGGCCCGTCTGTGGCGGCGGAAGCTAGACGTACCATGTCCGGAGTGTTCGAACTCGCCGTGTCTACCCTGCGGGTAAAAGCTGATCCGGTATACCCGGTACGCAAGGCGCTGCCGGCCAACAAGACTCAGCACAAACGTCCTCTGTCAGGCGAGGAAGTCGGGCAGTTTATGCGCGATCTGGACGGCTACGAACGTAACTTCCAAACAGTTACTGCGTTCCGGCTGATGTGGCTTACCCTGTGCCGACCAAACGAGGCGGCGGCGGCGCGGTGGGAGGAGTTCGACCTTAATGCGGCGAGTTGGCGCATTCCCGCCGAGCGGATGAAGAAGCGCAAGTCACATGTCATTCCGCTACCCCGACAGGCGGTGGAACTGCTGCGCACCATGCAGGGTTTTACCGGGCATCACGCGCATTTGTTCCCGAACCGGGATAACCGCAACAAGCCCATGACCGTCGCCACGATGCGGCAGGCGCTCAGATATCTTGGCTGGTCGGGCAGGTACAGTCCACATGCTACGCGAACCACCGGAAGCACGCGGCTGAACGAATTGGGCTATCCCGCAGACTGGATTGAACGTCAGTTGGCTCACACCGAAACCAACGCGGCGCGTCGCAGCTATAATCATGCCGACTATCTAGCCGACCGGGCAAGGATGATGCAACAATGGGCGGACATGCTGGATTCATGGCGCAACGGCTCGGCGGTGGTTCCACTGAAAACGGCAGTGGGTTGACGGTTTGTGCTGAGTTCTATGAGGTGGCGACCGCCCTTACATGCCCAATTGGCGTGGCAAACTGATTCAAGGTGAGTGGAAAGCGACGACATGGATGGACTGGATTACTGGCGACTGTGTGAACAGTTAGACATCGTCCAGGCGGCACTCTTGGTTTGCGGTCATGATCCAACCGCCGTAATGAACCACGTCGAGATCTCGAGCATTGAAAAGCGGCCCACGGGGTACGAAGCTGGAAAGACCGCCATCTCGAATGCACTGAGAAAAGGGGACATAGAAGGTCAGTTGATTCCTCTCTTTGAATACGACGTTAACGGAAACCGGTGTGGTGTATTAGACAATACCATTGATCTGACAGCCTCTAGGGTTGAGGTTGAGTCACTTCGTTCTTGG
>CAXMQD010000488.1:0-6876 GCA_964194965.1 uncultured Acidimicrobiia bacterium
TCGCCGGAGGTCAACGGCTACGGCAACGAACACGATCTCAATTGCGCCGCCAACGAGGCCAACCGCGCGCACCATATCTGGGACCGGCGCGATCGGGACGGCTGCATGGGCGCGACTGCCTGCGTGGTCGTGCCGTGGTTCGCCGAGCGCTACGCCAAGGGTGCCGATTGGCGCGCGCTCGCGTGGTGGATTCACGACCATCTGCCCTACAACAGCCTGTATTTTTTTCCCAAGCTGGCGGCCTTCAACATCAACTGGCACGAGCGACCGAAGCGCGACATCCGCAGCTATATTGCGCCCAAGGGAATCCTGACCCGGCCCGGCATGGACAATCACGCGGGCGACCATGGCGCGAGTTACCCAGGCTTTCCGGAGCTGAACCATGCCTAGCGCGGCCGCCGAAATCCCCGAACCGCGCGCCTGTTTCCTGGGCGTCGAGCGCTCGTTCCTGGGCAAACGTTGGGAGGAGCGGCTCGGCGATCCGCGCGCCGCGCTCATGCTGTCCCAGCGCCTCGGCCTGCCCGAGATGGTCGGCCGGGTGCTGGCCGCCCGTGGGGTCGGCCCGGACCAGGCCGAGCGGTTTCTCGACCCGCGTCTGCGCGACCATCTGCCCGATCCCTCCCGGCTCAAGGACATGGACGCGGCCGTCGAACGCCTGGCGGCGGCGGTCATGGGCGGCGAGGGCATCGCGGTGTTCGGCGACTACGACGTCGACGGCGCGACCTCGGCGGCGCTGCTGACCCGCTTCCTGCGCGCCGCCGGCAATGCGCCGCGCATCTACGTGCCCGACCGCATCGCGGAAGGCTACGGCCCCAACGCCGAGGCGCTCCTGAAGCTCAAGGCCGAGGGCGCGGCGGTGGTGGTCACGGTCGATTGTGGCATCCTCGCTTTCGAGCCCTTGGAAGCGGCGGCCGAGGCCGGGCTCGATATGATCGTGCTCGACCATCACAGTGCCGAGCCGGGCCTGCCGCGCGCGCGCGCGGTGGTCAACCCGAACCGCCAGGACGAGACCCCGCTGGCCGAGGACCCGGGCAAGCTCGGTTACTTGGCCGCGGTCGGGGTCGCCTTCCTGGTGGTGGTCGCACTCAACCGGGCCCTGCGCGCGGCCGGCTGGTACGACGCGGACACCCGGCCCGAGCCGGACCTGATGGAACTGCTCGACCTGGTCGCGCTGGGGACGATCTGCGACGTGGTGCCGCTGGTCGGGCTCAACCGCGCCCTGGTGGCTCAGGGCCTCAAGGTCATGGCCGGGCGCGGCAACACCGGCCTGGTGGCGCTCGGCGAGGTGGCGGGTCTCAAGGAGCGGCCGGACACCTACCACGCCGGTTTTATCCTGGGCCCGCGCATCAACGCCGGCGGCCGGGTCGGCGAGTCGGACCTGGGCGCGCGCCTGCTCTCGACCGAGAACGCCGCCGAGGCCGCCGACATCGCCGCCCGGCTCGACGCCTACAACGACGAGCGCCGCGCGATCGAGGCGGTCGCGCAGGAGGCGGCTATCGAACAGGTCGAGGCGGCCCAGGCCGCCGGGGGCGGCGCGCCGGAGGGCCTGGTGTTCGCCGTCGGCGAGGGCTGGCACCCCGGCGTGATCGGCATCGTCGCCGGCCGCCTGAAAGAGCGTTATGGCCTGCCGGCCCTGGTGCTGGCGGTCGATTCGGCGCGCGGCCTGGCCAAGGGCTCGGGGCGCTCGGTGCCCGGCGTCGATCTGGGCAACGCGGTGATCGCGGCCCGCCAGGCCGGCATCCTGGAGAGCGGTGGCGGCCATCCCATGGCCGCCGGGCTGACGCTTCAGGCCGCGCGGGTCGACGAGCTGCGCGCCTTCCTGACGCCACGCCTGCGCGCGCGCCTGGAGGCGATCCAATACCGCCCGGCGCTCGGCTTCGACGGCGCGCTCCAGCCCTCGGGCGCGTCCTTCGAGTTGCTGCGCCAGCTGGAGCGCTGCGGGCCGTTCGGCACAGGGGTCGCGCAGCCGCGCTTCGCGCTGCCGGCGGCGCGGCTGGTGCGCGCCGATGTGGTCGGCCAGGGCCACCTGCGCTGCATCTTGACCGGCGCCGACGGCGGCCGCCTCAAGGGCATCGCATTCCGGGCCATGGACAGCGGCCTGGGCGCGGCCTTGCAGAGCCGCGCCGGCGCCCCGGTGCACCTGGCCGGCAAGCTGCGCGCGGACACCTGGGCCGGACCGGAGGCGGTTCAATTCGTGATCGAGGATGCCGCCGTCGCGGGTTAGACTGGCTTCATGAATTCAATCACCCCTGTCGCACGGGCGGCTCTGCTGTCGGCGGCCCTGCTGTCGGCGGCCCTGCTCTCGGTGACGTTGGTATCCGGCGCCGCCACGGCAGTTGCCCAAGGGTCCGGCGCCGCGCACCGGGTCGATCTGGAGCTGGTGCTCGCGGTCGATGCCTCGTCGAGCGTCTCGGCGGCGGAGTTCGAGCTGCAGATCCAGGGCTTGGCCCAGGCGTTCCGCGATCCCCGGGTGCTGCAGGCGATCCGGGCCTCGGGCGACCTCGGCCTGGCGGTCTCGATGGTCCAGTGGTCGGACAATCGCAAGCAGTTCCTGGCGGTGGATTGGACCCTGGTGACCGGTCCGGAGGACGCTCTTGCCTTCGCCGCCGAAGTCTCCGACACGCCGCGTTTCCTGATCGGCGGCGGCACCGCGATCGGCGGTGCCTTGAAATTCGCCATTCGGTTGCTGGCCGGCAACGACTTCCAGGGCCGGCGCCGGGTCATCGACGTCTCCGGCGACGGCCGCGCCAATCAGGGGGCCCACCCGTCCGACCTGCGCGACGATGCCGTGGCCCTGGGGATCACCATCAACGGCCTGGCGATCCTCAACGAGGATTTGGCGGTGGGAGATTATTACCGGGCCTATGTGATCGGCGGCACGGGGGCGTTCGTCATGACCGCGAACGACTACGAGTCCTATGCGCTCGCGATCCTGATCAAGCTGATCCGGGAGATTGCCGGCGCTCCGATCGCGGCGCGTCCGGGGAACCACCGGGAACCCGGAACGCCCGGATAGGGCGCCAGGGACCTGGGCGCCGGACCTGGGCGCCGGACCTGGGGGCGCCGGACTTGGGCGCCGGCGGGGCATTGGCAGGGACGGGAGCGGGACGGGAGCGGGGCCGGAGCGGGGCACGAGCGGGGCGGGGCTTGAACTCGCGGCGTGGAACCGTTACATCCCCCCTCGGGAACGCCTGATGGGCGTGCCCTGGGCGCCCGCCACGGGCGCCGGTCCCCCGGGGACCCCATCGTCTAGAGGCCTAGGACACCGCCCTTTCAAGGCGGCAACGCGGGTTCGAACCCCGCTGGGGTCACCAAACTATTTCAAAGATTTAAGCCAAATTCTCCTGTCAAGGCTGCGACATCCGTCCAACTTCTGGCGAATATAGCCAAAGGACAGCCATGCCGACGTCAGATGATCTACCGTTCGGCCAACGGTTCAGCCATGTCTACTTGGAGCGCGGCGCCGCAATCGATGACAGCCCGCGCTTGCGGCGGCCGCTGGCAGCATATTTGTCTGATGTTTTTCTGGCCCAAGTAGCTCCGAACATTACGAACGATTCGCACGGGAAATTCGAAGAGAAATAGGCATAGACGTTCCGTCACCTCCGGGCGGATATGCTTACAATTTCACCGAATTCTTTGCGTCAATTAAGCTCGTTGATCTCTTCGACAGCATTACAATTGCTTGGCGCTGTATGAATGTACCTGATCCACTAAGACAAATTGCCCGGTCGAACGGCGCAGCAAAATGGGTAACTTTTGTCCAGAGGGCATTCGAGGAAGAAAACCTCAGGTATCGAGTGGATGAACAGGGTGGCGTTCATTGCAAGCCGGATGACGAGTTTGCGCGCAACACAGCGTCCGCACTGAGTAGCCTTCAAAGCTCCAGATATAATGCTGTCTTGTCCATCGTCCGAGCAGCCTTGGCGAATACCTTGGTGGCGCTATGTCACGGTCCCAGCACCTGGGCGGCGCCGGCCGCGGCCAGAGGGTTTCCTTCTCAGGGTGCCCGCGCTTCCTCGCGCTCGTGGGTGGTTAGGTCTTCGGGGGACGGAAGGACGGAAGGGGAAGCGCAGCATGGGGTGCATATGCGCCCGGGCGCGAGGAAGCGGAATTTGAGCTTTGGGATGATTAAGCCTATCATGAACGCCAATCTCTGTCGGTTGCACTTGGGAAAAGGTCTCGCATTGAAATCCCTCCTCCGAATAGGCCTCGCGCTCGGGCTTTTTATTTTGCTGGTCCCGCCGACCGAAGCAGCAGGATCGCGGAAATACTGCGAGCCGCAGGTTAATCAGCGACTGGCCCTCCTCAAGGTAGACCCTTCGGACATCGCCGAGATCACTTACGAGGCACGACGCCACCCAGGCCGCGACGATGATCAGATTGTCCGTATCCTAGCCTGGGTCAACCTGCATTCCTGTAAGGGTTACGTGGTCGTTGATCTGTCTCCGCAATGTACTTTCCGCCAAGCCTACGGCCGCGGCGCGTGCAAAGTTGGGCAATGCGATCAAAAATCCGGCCGAGGATGCTAGGCGCCCGCCAGCCCGGTGACGGTTACGGACTGGCCGCGAGCCCGGTTGAAGATCGGCGGGCGGCTGTCTTGGTCCGCCATGCCCTTTCAAGGCGGCAACGCGGGTTCGAACCCCGCTGGGGTCACTAAAGGGAATCAACGCGTTAACAGATTCCCGGGCTGGCGAACGGAATATCTACGGAAACGACGCCGTCGGTCCGGCCAATGATGTTACCGCCGTGCCGCGCCGTTAAAACCGCCACTTTGAGGGGTATTCGCTGTTGTGGCGGCTCCTGGCTGGTGCGATTCTCGGGACGGTTGCCGTGAGGCAAGATAAAAGCCGCCCGCGCACCGCGGTGCGAAATGCCCGGCTGCCGAGGGCGCCGCGCAGTGTGCTACCTTCCCGAACCCAATAGCCACCACCGATTCAAACACTGGTTTGATAAGGAGGTATGAGATGATAGATCGCAAACGATATATCGGCCCCGTCCTTCTCGTGTGCCTGGCGTTTTTCTTTCTTCTCTCGTACGCCGGCCCCACGCACCCGGCGAAACCGTCCAGAGCACCTGTTAATCAGGACCTAGGCCATATACCGTCCGACGTGCCTTTGCTCTTTCCGGCCCGCTCTCAGGTAACACCCTTTGACCGGCTTGCTTGTCGGCTGAAGTGCGAACAGATCGGCTTCTGGGACATGGAGCAGGAGATAACGGATAGGCTGGTCACGGCCTGCAAGATCGGCTGCAACGTCGGGCAGGATTATTGCCTGTGAGCGTAAGGTAGCGCGCCTAGGGACCACCCGCCCGTTGCCGAGCGGTAAGGCGGCAGGTACGACAAGCTCGACCGAAATCCGCGCGGCGCACCTTTCAGTCTGGGGCACTATCAAGAAGCCTCATGCAATCTTCCAGTAGGGTGCCATGCCTGTTGTCAGCTCGTTCAAATGCCACGCTCCGGCCGATTCTTTCCCATTCCGCAAATCCGCGTTCGTCGGTAGAATCCTGTGGCCCCAATTTCGCGAACAATGAACGGATTTGCGGTTTGCGGTGCCCTAAGGCGTCGGTTTCCGTTTGCGATTGCGCCGAGATGAAGCCGAAACAGAAAGCCGGGTTTTCAGAAAATTCGCCGGCCGCGGCGGGCGCAATGCTGAATATGACCAATGCGATAAACTTTACCCCTCTCATCCAAACAATGTGCCCTTAGACTTCGGGTAAAACAATCAAGCAAAAATATCTGCATTACCCCCGCCAGAAGCGATTGGCCGCAAGGGTCCGCAGGTGACCCGACTAGGACATATTCACCTTGGGCGCTGGTTTCGACAGGGTTAACTTCGCCGACGACTTTTCCAATAGACCTATCAGTCGAGGAACGAAGATGCCTTACGGATATTGCATCGGACATATCACGGTCGACGACGCCGACGCCTATAGGGAATACGCGGCGAAAGACCCTGCTACCATTGCCGCTTATGGAGGTGAATACCTCGTGCGCGGTGGTCAATCCGACGTAAAGGAGGGAACTTTCCCCGGCAGCCGCACCGTGGTCATTCGCTTTCCAAGTTACTCCGCTGCCAATGACTGGTATGACGGCGCGGAGTATTCCGCGATCCGCCCGATCCGTGAAGCCGTCGCCAGTGGGGCGTTGATGATCGTGGAGGGGGTTTGAAACTAGCGCGTATATTTCCTACTTGGATCGGCATCGATTGAGCCACAGAGTTGTCTCCTGTTGGCTAATAAGCGTAAGTTCCAGCCGGGTCCGGGGCACTTCCGCTTACTCCCCAACATGCGGCATTTGCTGGCCGATGTCCGATTTTGACCGAGATTGCTCTGGTAAGGCCACTGGCCCGGTCGTGCGAGGCATTGGACCAAGACCGTTATCGGCCCATCGTGAACAGGCGCACCCCGGTCGTTGCGGACCTTGACCGGAGGCGCTCGCGACATTCAAATGGCAGGCATGAGTTTGCCGCCACTCTCCACCGTGACGCTTCCTTCCGGCACGCTTGCATGGCGCGAGGCCGGGACGGGGACCGCCCTTTTGTGCCTGCACGGGCTTGGATCTTCGTCCAAGTCCTGGAAATCGCAGTATCGTGCCTTCGGCGGCACTTTCCGGGTTATCGGATGGGACTGTCCGGGTTATGGCGGCTCCGACGACCCGCCGACAACCACCCCGCTGGCGGCCGATTACGCCGCAGCGCTGGTTGGGCTTTTGGATGCGCTGTCTCTTAACAAGGTCGACCTGATCGGCCATTCGATGGGCGCGATCGTCGCCGGTTGTTTCGCGGGCCTGTATGCCAACCGCGTACGCCGGCTAGTCCTCTCGGGAGCCAGGGCCGGCTCCGGTCGTCTTGGCGCTGGCGCAAGCGGCTATGCCCA
>CAXMQD010000489.1:0-6139 GCA_964194965.1 uncultured Acidimicrobiia bacterium
CAGATCGACGGCCGCGGCAACCTCAACCTGGTCGGCACCGGGGATTACCCGCGGAGCGAGGTGCGCTGGCCCGGCTCCTTCGGTTCGGCCTTCCTCTACACCATGGTGCCCCGGGTGATCCTGTTCCGCGAGGAGCACAGCCGGCGGGTGCTGGTGCCCGAGGTCGATTTCATCAGCGCGGCCGGTCCCGACCCGAATGACCCGCGGCACCAGGGCGGGCCCCACGCCCTGCTCACCGATAAAGCGCTGTTCGGCTTCGACCGGGCGCGCGCCCGCTTCCGCCTGGAGAGTGTCCATCCGGGCCACGACCTGGACGAAATCCTCGCCAACACCGGCTTCGATTTCGACCGGCCCGATGCGGTGCCCGAGACGCCAACGCCCGACGCCGAGACGCTCGCGCTGATCCGCGGCCCGGTCGCCCGCGAGATCGCCCGCACCTACCCGCGCTTCGCCGAGCGGCTGTTTCCGGAGGCGGTGCAGGCGGCGTCATAGGGCGTGTACCAACCTAGAAGAATAGGGTCGATGGCGGCACCAACACCGGACGTGTTGGTGGATTGGTCGGCCCGGCGAGTTGTACCCATTACCGGTCGTCGATATGGCTCGCAACGCTATCGCAGTTCTCAAATTTCGATAATTTGGGCGCAAAAATCGGATAGAACTCTAGCCGTGGCTTGGATAGATCAATTGATTATGCTGGCTCAAACCGGTCAAAGGGAAATCGACTTGTGACAAGCGACCTCGACGGCACACCACTCTGGCCATCTCGGGCGGATCGCCTCGCCATTCAGGGGCATCTCTCCGAGGTGCTGGCAGACGCTATTGATAAACTGCAAGCCGGTCCAGTCGCGCCGACGGTGGAGCCAAATGCGATTCGAACATCGCTCGAGCGCTTTGACTTCCAAGAGCCAATGGGTTTTGTCGAAGCGATTGAGAATGTGACCGGCATGCTAATGGATGGAACGGTCCATATGATGCATCCCGGGTATATGGGGTTGTTCAATCCGAGTGCCGTATTTCCGGGCATTCTTGCCGACCAGATTGCCTCTAGCCTCAATCCGCAGCTCGCTGTGTGGTCCCATGCGCCGACGGCGGTCGAAATCGAACGGCACACGATCCTCGCCATCGGGGGGCTCTGCGGTTGGGAGACCGACAAGATCGCTGGCCACTTCACCTCGGGCGGGGCGGAAGCGAACTTTACCGGTGTACTGATCGCGCTCACGCGGGCATGCTCCGGGTTTTCGGACGAGGGTGCGCTCGCCTTCTCCGGTCAACCGCGTTTGTACGTTTCCGTTGAAAGCCACCTCGCCTGGTTACAGATCGCACATCGAACGGGGATCGGTCGCAACGCCGTTCGGCTCGTGCCCACCGATGGCACAGGGCGGATGGACGCCGATGCGCTCGCCGATGCAATCCAGACCGACCGGCGAGCGGGCGATGTTCCGGTGTTCGTCGGCGCAACGGCCGGCACGACCAATGCCGGCATGGTTGATCCACTTGAGGACTGCGGGCGGATCGCGCGCGCCGAGGGGCTCTGGTACCATGTTGACGCCGCGTGGGGCGGTGCCGGTCTCTTGAGCAAGCAGGCGGCGGCACACCTGAAGGGCATTGAAGAAGCGGACTCGATCACGCTCGATGCTCACAAGTGGTTCGCCGTCCCCATGGGTGCCGGCATCTTCCTTTGTCGGGATAGTCAACGTCTCGGCGAGACGTTTCGTGTCTCAGCGAACTACATGCCCGCAACGATCGAGGGCGCGGTCGATCCCTACACTCATTCTGTCCAATGGTCCCGGCGTTTCATCGGTCTCAAGATGTTCCTGTCGCTCGCCTGCATGGGCTGGGAGGGCTATAGAGCCCATGTCGCGAACGCACTCGAATTGGCCAGTATGCTTCGTTGGCTGCTCGAAGAACGCGAATGGCGCATCGTCAATGATAGCCCGCTCACGGTGGTGTGTTTTGTTGATGCTCGAGGGACCGCTGATCCGGTGCAAGTGGCAGACGATGTCGTCGCTGATGGGCGCACGTGGATCTCAAGCGTGAAATTTGAAGGGCAGATCGTGCTTCGCGCCTGCATCACGAGCCACTTCACACGCGAAGAACATCTCCGGGCTCTGGTGGATGCTTTAGACCAGGCAAGGGAAGCGAAAGGGTAATCAGATTGCCCGTTCCTGTTTTGATTCGTCGGAGTAGGTAATGCGTCTTTTGGTTTTTCAGCATATTGAGTGCGAACATCCGGGCTCACTTCGCCGTTTCCTGTCAAACGAAGGCGTGCGCTGGGACGCGATAAATCTGGATAGAGGAGATCCTATCCCGACAATAGAGGAGTATGACGCCCTTTGGGTCATGGGCGGGCCTATGGACGTGTGGGATGTGGAAAAGTATCCTTGGCTCGTGCCTGAGAAGGCCGCGATCCGAAAATGGGTCCGGGACTTACGGAAACCCTATTTGGGACTGTGCCTGGGTCACCAACTGCTTGCAGATGCTCTTGGGGGCACTTGTGGCCCACAACAGCCGCCCGAGATCGGGATCATGGATATTGAGCTTACCGAAGAGGGCCAAAAGGACCCTTTGTTTGCTGGGCTTCCGGTGCGGCAAAAAAGTCTTCAGTGGCATTCGGTGGCGGTTCGGCAACCGCCCGAAGACGCAAAGGTACTTGCTCAGTCAGACCATTGCCGCGTGCAAGCCATGCGGATCGGCAAGAACGTGTGGTCGATGCAGTATCATGTGGAACTCGAACCCGATACGATAGATAACTGGGCGGCCATTCCGGAATACTACAATGCGCTTATGGCCTCGATTGGATGCGACGGATATGAAACCATGAAAAAGGACGCTGCCGAGCGAATGCCGGGTTTCAATGAGGTTGCCGAAAAACTTTTTCAGAACTTCATGGGCCAAGTTTCCGGCTAAGCCATCTAGAGCATACTAGATGTAGTCAGCTCCGCTTCGGGTCACAAATCTCCGTGCGCCAAGGTTGTCGGTTACGTCCGGAGGCGGGGGTGAAGCAGTCATCGTGACTCGCAACACCAGCCGCTGAGTCCGCGGTCTGAGGCACCGGCAGTTCGCGCGGGAAGTTCGGTCAGGCGCTTGAAGCCGTCCTCGGTGACCGTGGCTGAATCGCCGGCGCCGTGCCGAGCCATTCCGGCGCATCCGCGCCGAGGGCCGGGGTCGGCCGCGACCAATGCGGTTGGGTTTCCGAGAGATGCAGGACCGGGCCGAGATGCCGCAGCGGCCCGCGCGCCGGTTTTGATTCGATGCGCAGCGCGTCGAGTTCGGCTTCCGTGAGCTCCATGTCCGGTTCCGCGAATTCGGTCTTGCCCTGGCGGTAGATGAACATGCCCGACTGGCACAGCGAAACCCGGACATGGTAGCTGCCGCCTTCGCGCGCGCGCCGCGCCAACGCCAGCAACACGCCATAGGCGCCGAGATACCCGGTCGTGTAGTCACACGCCGCCGCCGGCAGCAGGCCGGGCCGGGAGCTCGCCGGATTTGGGCCGCCCTCCTGGCAGATACCGGTCACGGTCTGGGCGACTTGCTCCCAGCCGGCGCGATGGCTGATCGGGCCGTCGGCACCAAAACAACTGATCGAGAGATAGACCATGCCAGGGCGCATTTCCGCGAGATCCTCCGGGCCGAAGCCGAGGCCGTTCAGCACGCCGGGACGGTAGCCCTGGGAAAAGACGTCGGCGCCGCGCGCGAGTTCCTTGAGTTTGTCCACGGCTTCGGCGGTCTTGAGATCGAGATAGCAGCTTCGCTTGCCATGGCTGGTATCCATGACGTGTTCGTCGATCTGCGGCAGATGTTCGGCCGCCACCATCAGCACGTCCGCGCCGTGCTCCGCCAGCGTCCGCGCCGCGATCGGCCCCGCGAGGATGCGGGTCAGATCGAGCGCGCGGATTCCGCTCAACGGCCGGTCGCCCTTGGGGAACGGTTCCGGGTCGCTATCCGCGATCTTGACGATTTCGACGATCGGTTTGGCTTTCAGGACCTGGCCGTGCGGATGTTCCAGCCATTCCGCGTTGCTTCGCACCATGGCGCCGCAGGCCCGGGCCTCGTCGATCGCCGCTTCGAGATCGAGCGCGTTCCATTTCGCGATCGCCTTGCCGACCGACCCCGGGTTGGCTTCGCAGCCGAGCACGCCCAGGACCCGCTTGCGCAGGTTCGGCAGGCCGAAATGCGGCAGGAACCAGCGGCCGTCCTTGGTCGGCCAGGGTTGGGTGATCTTGAGCATCGCCTCATGGCTTTCGTTCACCACGGCCGCAAACGCGCCGTCCGCCCCCGGCCTCTGCATATAGCGTGTGCTGCGCAAGGCGGCCGCCGCGCGCCGCGCGTCGATCGCCGTGTTCTGGCGGCGTCCGGTCTTCAGCGCCCAGATATCTGACACCGCGACACCAACCCCGGCCAACACCGAAGCGCAGGTTTCGCCGATCTTGAAACCCGTGGATAACACCGGGTCGGCACCGGTAATCGCAACCTCGCCGTCGCGGGGTAGGCCTTCGCCCCGGATTTCCATGACCTCTTCGAACGCCGCCCTCATGCCCTCAATCTTTCCGGTTTTCGATATTCGAATTATTGCACGCCCGCCGCAACGCCCCGAGCCGCCAACGCTACCAGCCCGGCACCCGCGCTACAATGCGCGGGTCGCTATGTCCGAAGGTCGGCGGCCGCCTCAACCGATCGACGCGACACAGGCGTTAAATCGTTCCGCCGGCGTTTGTGCATGGCAATCTCGGTCCGACATGTGCTTCCGGGTTGCCAACCAAGAGAATTTGGGCGACAAACTTCCACCGGTGGCGGGCACTTTAATGGTGATGCCGGCGCAGATCATTGGCCCTGATTGGGGGTGCTCTCGACCGAACAGCTTGACTATGTCCCCCTTTGGTAACTGATCAAGGTGGCGCAACAGACGCTGTCGATTTCCGATGAAACCGCAAAGAACACTTGGCCAGATCTATATCTTTTGTGCCCTCTTGTTCTGGCCCGCCCATCCGGGTCTGGCACAAGAGCTCGAACCGCAACGGTGGCGGCACTTGCCGATCGACACCAATTTTCTGTCGGCGGCCTATATCCATAACGATGCCGACATAGCCTTTGATCCAGCCCTTCGGATTGAAGATGCGACCAAGAGCATGGACACGTTGGTGTTGGGTTATAGCCGTACCTTCGAGCTGATGGGGAAGTCCGCGCAGATCCAGGTGGTTCAACCGTGGCAAGACGGCAGCTGGAAGGGGACCGTCAATAGCGAACCTGCCGCCATCAGCCGTCGGGGCTTGGCGGACACGCAGGTTAGATTCGCCATTCACCTGCTCGGGGCACCGCCGTTGAAGGGCAAGGATTACGTTGCGTATCGGGCGGCGACGGAGGTCGAAACGCTTGTCGGCGTCGCCATCTCGGTGCAGCTTCCCAGCGGCGAATACATGGACGATAAACTAATCAATCTCGGTACCAACCAATATACGCTCCGGCCCGAGATCGGTATCGTGCATGGTCGAGGCAGGTGGTCGTTCGAGACCAGCGGCAGCTTGTCGCTCTATACGGACAACGATTCGTTCTTCAACGGCAACCGGCTGGAATTGGATCCGCTCCTTTTTGTCCAGACCAATGTCCTTTATAGGTTACAGCCGGACATGTGGGTCGCCGCCGGAGCGGCGTATGCCATTGGCGGAGAGTCTACTGTCAACGGAGTCGGAAACGACGACCGGAAGGAAAGCATACTCTGGGGGGTGGCTGCCGGCTATTCCATAACACAGTGGCTAGGCATGAAGCTTCAATATGTCAGATCGGATAGCCAGACTGACATTGGCACGGATTCAGACAGATACATCGTCTCTCTGTCGACGTTCTGGTAATCAAGACTCGGTCGGAAATCCCTAGATCCGCGTTCAATATCCCTCTGGATTGCCCATCGTCTTGGAAAGATCTTGAGCCCGGAAACCCTCACCAAAACAGGATACCCATGGGTGGTCGTCTGGTTCCTGTTCATACAGGTGGCGCATACGTCCGACAAATGACGTGACCGTGTTATTCACGGGAGACAGGCTCATTGGACTGAAATCAAGGCCGAGAAAGTCGACGCCCGTGCAATCTTGCAATTGAAGGCCACCACATCCGGAAAGGGTGATTTTTCGCCGTAGACCTGGAG
>CAXMQD010000490.1:0-4643 GCA_964194965.1 uncultured Acidimicrobiia bacterium
ACGCCGAGGGCGAGAGGGACTGTGGGCGTCGCCCCGGTCGCGAGAGGCGTGCCACCGTCCGACCAGGCATACGAGGCGATCGTCCCGTCCGGATCCGAAGAGCCGGTGCCGTCGAGAGTCACCGCTTCCGCTCCGGCGCCGTCGCTGTCGGCCAAGGTTTGGTCCGACCCGGCATTGGCCACCGGCGGTTGGTTGACAACGACCGAAATCACCACCTGGTCGCTGTTCGTCGCACCGCTACTGCTGGTGACCGTAAGCGTGATGGTGTGCGTGCCGAGGGCGAGAGAAACCGTGGGTGTCGCCCCGGTCCAAGTTTCGCCGCCCTCCGACCACTCATACGAGGCGATCGTTCCGTCCGGATCCGAGGAGCCGGTGCCGTCGAGAGTCACCTGTTCCGATCCGGTGTCGTCAGCATCGGTCACCGTTTGATCGGGCCCGGCATTCGCAATCGGTGCCGCGTCGCCGCCCAGGAGCAGCATCTCGGCCACGGACGGCACCCCGGAGCTGTTCAAGACAAACAGCATGTAAGGACCGGGAGGGCAGTCGGTCGCCAAGCCCGGCCCAATCACGCTTAGTTAGGCTTCGGTTTCGGCGTTTAGGGAGTCTATGACAAACTCCAAACTGCAAGCCCGCTGATCCCAGTTCTGCGCGTGGGTGACGGAGCCATTGCGGAGAATTTTCACTTTATAAATATCTGTCGCGTCGACGGTTTCCACGAGGAATGTTTCGCCATAGCCGATACTCGCGGGGGCCGAGGTGATCGCCGGCCGTAACCCGTTGAACAAATAAGGTGGCGAGTAGATTTCCGCAGTAGATGATTATCTCCACCCGATTTCAGCACCCTCCCGTCAGGAAGCAGTAAAGCGGTAGAGTGGTAGCCACGAAACTCCTCGTGACTGGCCATGATGGTCCATTGCCCGGTGTTGGGATCCCACATTTCGGCGTATAAGACAGCACCCGATTCTTGGTTAAAGCCGCCTGCGCTGGAGCCCCCAGTGGCGAACACCTTGCCGTCGGGGAGAAGTGTTACATTGTTCTGGCGACGTGGCAGCGCCATGGAATCGGTAAACTGCCAGCTTGGGACCGGGTCATTTAGATCGATAATCTCACAGGTCGCGGTGGGCGGATTGCCGCCACCGGTCCAGAGAACTTTGCCCGGTTCGTACATAACAGCGGAGCCGTAGTCGTCGCTGTTGACATTTTTTACGGCAACGCCGGTCCAAACACCGCTGCCCGACGTGTCCAGATAGCGCGACTGGTGGGCGGCAAAGAACACGCGCCCATCTGGCGCCAGGAAAGTTCTCGGGTAACTGGCAATGTAAACACCGGCGCTAGAGAGGCCTCTCCAATCCGCCAAATCCAACTCGAAAACCTCAGGCAGCTCGTTTATCTGGGTGGGCGTTTTGTCGCCTGACGCCACCAGCACATCTCCGTTGCCCAATGTCGTGCTGCTGGGGTACCACCGGCCGCCGTTCATGTCGGGGACGTCGGTCCAAAAATCGGAATACGGATCGTAAATGATGGCCCTATTCAGACCGACGGTATTATTCGGGGGTATGTGTCCACCGGAGATCAGCAACGTTCCATCGGGTAGAAATGAGTGACCGCTACAAAAGATATTACTTTGCGGGTTAGTGGCTTGCCTGATTAGATCAGTCTCCGGGTCCCACAAATAAAATCCTTGATCGTCATTATAAGCCCAAAATAGCACCTCGCGCGTGGGCAGCATGATGATGTGGATCGAAACCACCGGCCAATCTTGAACTGAAGACCACTGTCCGACGAGCGACGGATCTTGGGCTTTGACCGTTGGCGAGAAACAAATTCCGAACGCCAGAACAATTGCGGCAACGACCGCTCGTGGATTGATACGGATCATTTTCTCGGAAACCCCTACCTAGGTCTGTCGATGGTTGGCTAATGCCCCCAAACTTTAGGTTTTAATATGACCTCACTTCAGTTGGAAATTCAATCGTATCTATTGGCCAAATCAATCATATCAAATCTCGTGTAAAGTTGTTTTGTAGCTGCTCACGTCACTTTTCGGCACGAATCGTCACCTAAGGACACTGTCGCCGCGAGGGGTCCGTGTGAATGAGGAAATCTGCCAGCGGCCAGCCGCGGCAAATGCCTTTGGGCTGGTTACCCTCTTGATCGCGCGGACCACTATTGAACCGGGTCGCCCAAAGGGACAGCGCCGCCGCAGACATGAAAGTTAACGAAATGTCAAAGCCTCGGGCGTAGCACTGCCGGAAACCAGCTTTGTCGGCCTGCGAGCCTGCGATTCCACAGTTAGAGGGAGTCCGGACATGACCGTTCTATATATCGTTATCGGCCTCGCCATTCTCGTCGCGCTCTACATCATCGTGACCTACAACGGGCTGATCAGCCTCAAGAACCGGGTCGCGGAGGCCTGGAGCGACATCGAGGTCCAAATGAAGGTCCGCTACAACCTGATCCCCAACCTGGTCGAGACGGTGAAGGGCTATATGGGCCACGAGCGCGAGACCCTCGAGACGGTCATCCGGGCGCGCGGCGCGGCCATGGGCAACCAGGGCAGCCCGGAATCCCAGGCTGAGAGCGAGAACCTGCTGAGTGGCGCGCTCAAGTCTCTGTTCGCACTGTCCGAAAGTTATCCGGACCTCAAGGCGGACTCGGCCTTCCTCAACCTGCAGAGCGAGCTCACCGAAGTCGAGGACACGATTCAGGCGGCGCGGCGCTACTACAACGGCAGCGTCCGCGACCTCAACGTCAAGATCGAGCAGTTCCCGAGCAACCTGGTGGCACGGGGTTTCGATTTCGTTCAGGCCGCCTTCTTCGAGCTCGACCAAGCCGACGGCGCGGCGCGGCAACCGGTCAAGGTTCGGTTCTAGAACGAGAGGAATTGGACGATGCGGAACCTTCGCGCGACGATCCTGCCGCTGCTCGGCCTGTTCGCCACTTTCCTGATCGCGGCCCTACCCGTTGCGACTCCCCTTGCGGCTCAACAACGCGAGCGCATCCTCGAATTCCGCAGCGACGTGGTGGTCGAAGCCGACGGCGCGTTGACCGTGACCGAGACCATCCGGGTCGTGGCCGCGGGCCAGCAGATCAAGCGCGGTATCATCCGCGACTTCCCAACCAACTACACCGGCAAATACGGCCAGACCGTCCACGTCGGTTTCGAACTGCTCGAGGTAAAGCGCAACGGCGAGACCGAGCGCTACAAGACCGAGTCCTACGCGAACGGCGTCCGCATCAAAATCGGTGACAAGAACGTCTTCATCCCCCACGGCCAGCACGTCTACACCTTGATCTACCGCACCACCCGGCAGCTCGGCTTCTTCGACGACTACGACGAGCTTTATTGGAACGTGACCGGCAGCGACTGGACCTTCGAGATCGAATCCGCGCGCGCCTCGGTCGCCCTGCCGGGCGGCGCCGAGCTCACCAACTGGGTGGTCTACACCGGCCGGCCCGGCGCGCGGGACCAGGATTTCCATACCGCCTATCAGCCGTCCGGCGCCGCACTCGCCGTCGAGACCAGCCGCACGCTGGCACCCGGCGAGGGCTTCACCATCGCGATCGCCTGGCCCAAGGGCTTCGTCGCCGAACCCACGGCGAGCCAGAAGGCCGCCGACTTCGCTTTCGACAACGGCTCGGTGATCGCCGGCCTGGTCGGCCTCGCGATTCTGCTCGTCTATTTCGCCCTGGTCTGGGTCAAGGTCGGCCGCGATCCCGCCAAGGGCACGATCGTGCCCGAATACCAGCCGCCCGAGGGTTTCTCACCGGCGGCCGCGCGCTTCCTGACCGAGATGGGTTACGACGGCAAGGCCTTTACCGCGGCCATCGTCAACATGGCGGTCAAAGGTTTTCTCACCATCGAGGAGGACGACGACGGCGACTATACCCTGGTCAAGACCGGTCAGGAGGTGGCCCTCGCCCCGGGCGAAGCGGCGCTGGCACGCAAGTTGTTCGCCTACCGCATTAACGAGGTCCCGCTTAAGCAGAAAAACCACAAGCGCCTGAAAAAGGCCCAAAAGGCGCTCGAGAAATCACTCCAAAACGATTTCGAGGCCGAGTATTTCCTCAAAAACACCAGCTACTTCCTGCCGGGGATCGCAATCACCGTGATCGCTGTGGTGCTGGTGGCAATTTTCGGGCGCGACCCCGCGACCGCCGGATTCATGACCTTCTGGCTCGCGATTTGGTCGATCGGTTGTTACGCACTCGCGACCAAGGTGGTCAGCGCCTGGCGCCAGACCGGCGCGACCGGCAGCCTGCTGGCGGCGGGCGGCGCGCTGTTCATCACACTGTTCTCGGTGCCGTTCTTCGGCGGCTGGCTAACCGGCGCCTGGTTCCTGGCCGAGAGCGTGTCGCCAACCGCGGCGCTGGCGCTCGGCTGCATTTTGCTGGCCGACCTGGCCTTCTACGATCTGCTCAAGGCGCCGACCCGGCTCGGGCGCAAAGTCCTGGATCGGCTCGAAGGTTTCGAGCTCTATCTCTCGGTCGCCGAAGAGGACCGCATGAACTTTCACAATCCGCCGGAACGCACCCCGGAGCTGTTCGAGAAGTTCTTGCCCTACGCGCTGGCATTGGGCGTCGAACAAGCCTGGGGCGAGCGCTTCGCCGGCGTGCTCGAAGCCGCCAGCCGGGACCGGGGC
>CAXMQD010000491.1:0-3876 GCA_964194965.1 uncultured Acidimicrobiia bacterium
ATGTGGGTCATCGGGCAAGCGCCGCAACGCAGCCGATGAGCCGCTCTGGCCCACCGAAGGCCGGGTTCTTTTGTCCCGTGGCCGCGTCGCGCTTCTCATCCGATGCCCCGCATCGCATTTCGAAGCGCTCCTAACCACGGGACAAAAGAATCCCGGTCAAATGACCCCATAAGGTCGGACAATGCTCTAGCAAATGGCACCGGGCGCGAAGCTTACCTGCGCTTCGAGGGTTTCCCCCGGCGCCAGCACCCGAATGCCGGTGTCGGCGGCGCCGGCCGCGGCCAGGTTGAACCCATCGGTGCAGTGAGACACCGGCTCGACACAGAGAAAATCCGCGCCCGCCGGCGTGAACAGCACGAGGAAGCCAAGCGGTTCCCGTGACCCCGGCTCGAAGGCCGTCATTTCGAGCCGAGCCCGGCGCTCCGGCCATTCGATCGTGGCCCGGCCGTTCCAGCCGGTATAGACGTTGTCGAGCGCCCTGCGGTCGGCGAACACGCCGCGGTTCAGGTCCGAGTCGCCTGCGGGCCGGACCCGCGCGCGCGGCATGACCTCCGCGTCGACTTGCCAAAGCTCCGAGACCTCCGCGACGACTCGCGTGTCCGGCGTGCGTGGAAAATAGGGGTGCAACCCCAGGCCGGCCGGCATGGCGCCTTGGCTCCGGTTGACCAGTTCCAGCGTCACCGTCAGTCCGTTGCTATCGAGCCGGACATGTTGCCGGGCGTCGTAGTCGAACGGCCAAGCATCGGCGCGGTGGTGGTACGCCATGACCGCCGCGTCCGCCGTGGCTTCGGCGACCCGCCAGGGCGCCTGCCAGCCGTGGCCGTGAATGCTGTGCGGATGGTCGCCGAAGTTGCGCGGCAAGCGAATCTCGCGGCCTTCGAAAACGAAACGCCCGTCCCGAATACGGTTGGAATAGGGCACCAGCGGAAAACACGCGGTGTCCCGGGGATCGCCCTGCGCCAGCGCCGCCGGTTCGGCCGGACGCAACCAATCCAGCAACCGGCCGTCGATCTCCGAACGGAAGGCCGCGATCGACCCGCCGATGTCCGGACAGAGAACAACCTCGTGGTGGTCTCGGCGCAGTGTCAGCATTCGGGAACCTAGAGCATTGCGCCCGCCCCCGCCACCTGCACCCCCCGCGGCTCCGCGGGCGCGGTCCGAGTCAGGATGCGGCGCCGCGCTGCCGCTTTCGGCGCATGGAAATCGTCCTCGCGCCGTTGCGGATGGTCTGGCGCATGGCGCGTTCGGCGCCGCGGCGGTCGCCGTCGCGAATCTTCACGAAGATCTGGCGATGGGCATCGATATTGGCCTTGGGCACGGGACTCGTGACCTCGGTCTGAAGCTTGAACAACACGCCGAGCACGGTTCCGGTGATGCCCTTCAACTTGCGAATGAGCTGATTGTGGCTGGCGTCCAAAACCGCCAAGTGGAACTCAAGATCGGCCTGGGCGAAGGCCGGACGATCCGCCGCGTTGGCTTCCATGCGCAGGAACGCGTTCTCCATCGCTTCCACATTCTCATCGGTGGCGCGCATGGCGGCCAGGCCGGCGGCCTCGGGTTCGATCAACTCGCGCAGCTCCTCGAGGTCCTTGAGAAAGGAGTCGGTGATGGCGTCGGGCGTATGCCATTCCAGAACCTCGACATCCAGGAGGTCCCACTGGGCCCGTGGCCGCACCCGGGTCCCGGCCCGCTGCCGCGCCTCGATCAGCCCCTTGGTGCTCAACACCTTCATGGCCTCCCGAATCGCGGTGCGGCTGGCCTGGAAGCGCTCGATCAGCTCCTGGTCCGAGGGCAGGCGATCGCCCGGCTTGAGGCCGCCGGAGACGATTTCGCGGCCGAGATCGTCGATGATGCGCTCGTGGAGCGCGCGGGTCGTTTTTCGCGCCGTGGCCTGCTGCATGGTCCGCTTCCGAGGTGCCTTGAATAATATTATTTATTCTAATCTCTTCCGTCGCCCGCGTCACGAGGCATCGCGCGGCGCCACGGCGATCCTGGTGCGCCGCCGCCGCAGCTCGACCTTGGCGCGGCCGATGACGGCGCGCATGGCGCGTTCGGTGCCGGCGCGATCCCGCAACTTGATCCTGTCGATCACCCGGCCGTGCGCCTCGGCCGCCGCCCGCAGGTCGACCCGTTCGGAGTCCTGCAATCGGAAGCTAAGCGTGAGCACGGTTTCGACGATACCGCTCAAGCGTTGAATGAGCAGATTGTGACAGCCGGCGAAGACGGCCAGATGGAACGCGATATCGGCGGCATGGAACTCGGTCGGATCCGCCGCCGCCCGCGCCATTCGATGGTGCGCCGCCCGCATCGCTTCGATATCGTCCTCGGTCGCGCGCTCGGCGGCCAGGCGCGCGGCCTTGGGTTCGAGGAACTGCCGCAACTCGACCAGGTCGCCGACCAGGGTGTCGCTGATGGTGTCGAGATCGTGCCAGGACAAGACATCGGGATCGAGCAGGTCCCACTCGGCGCGCGGCCGCACCTTGGTGCCGGCGCGCTGCCGGGCCTGGACCAACCCCTTGGCGGTCAAGACCTTCATCGCCTCGCGGATCGCGGTGCGACTGGCTTGAAACCGCTCGATCAGCTCGGCCTCCCGGGGCAGGCGTTCGCCCGGCTTGATCTCGCCCCGGACGATGTCCTCACCGATCGCCAGCACGATGGTCCCGTGAATCCCGACCGCCGGGTCGCGGCGCGGATCCGCGACCGTGGTTTCCATTGTGGTTGGTGTCCGCAGCATGCTTCAGCCGGTAATATTGAGCATTGACATCGCACCGGCTCCAAGCCGGCATTTAACTCGCAAGGATCCGAAAAACTAGCATCACCGCCGGTTGAGCGCAATAATAAATATTATTTTATTTTAATATAATCGGATTTAATGAATTAAAAAATCTGATTTTTCACCTCCCTAGCGGGTTGGGGCACGGCTCGGCCCTGCGGCTCGAAGCTGGCCGGCCAATCAACGAAAGATGTAGATCGGGCTCGACCAGACCAGGTGGCCGTCCTCCTGCACCAAACAAACATAAAGCGCGTTGTCCCGGCCGCCGGCCAGGGGAATGCGGCGCTCGAGGGTGACGCGCCGGTGGGGATTTTCGTCGGGCAGGCGGAAGACCCGGATGCGCCGGGCGATGCCGCCGGCCTCGAAGACCCGATCCTCCAAGCCGATATCCGCGACCGGAATATCGGCCTGCACCAGCGCGGTCTCGATCTTTAGGCTGCCCGCCCCGGGCTGCGCCAGCCAGGCGTCGAAGCCGCCGAAGCCGCCGGTGGTGAGCGCCGCCCATTCGACCTTGTCCGGAGCGGTCTGCTCGAAGCGTTTATCCAGGTTATAGCGGTTGATCGGGCTGAGGCGCTCGAAGCTGTTGCCGTCCAGGGTCGCGCTGCCGTCCCACACGGTCTCGCGGCCGCGGCCCCGGTACTCGGAACCTTCCCAGATGACCCGGATGCGGCGCCCCAGGTCCGCTTCCCCATAGGGGCGGTAAGTTTCCAAGGTCTCCAGGCCGTTGCGGATTTCGATGCGTTCGATGGGCGCCGCGCCGTGGGCCTCGAGCGAGAAGGTCACCGCCGCGTCCCGGCAGCGCAGGATGTCGCCCATCATGGCTTCGCGGGTTGGACTGCTTTCACTCGGCCCCAGGTTGGGATCGTCGTCGAAGCGTTCGGCCGGCTGGTCGAACACCGCCCGGGTGTCGAGGATCATACGGCAGCCGGTGGTGCCATAGTGGTGCCGCCGGCGCAGGGCGCCCAGGAAGCCGTCGCGGCTGAAACCGGGCGCCAGCATGCAGGTCAGCCCGCCATAGGCGCCGAACTTGGTGGCGCCGGGGTGACTGGCGCCGGGCCGGCCCTTGTGGCCGTCCGAGTTGGAGACGATGCCGACCCGGTAGC
>CAXMQD010000492.1:0-3588 GCA_964194965.1 uncultured Acidimicrobiia bacterium
GTTCAGGACCGCGCCCGCCATGGGTACGCCGTAGTGCGCCTCGAACATGGGCGGGGTATTGGGCGCCATGACCGCGACGGTATCGCCCGGGGCGATGCCGTGGGCGATCAGCGCCGAGGCCAGGCGCCGGCAGCGGGCGTAAGTCTCGGCCCAGCTCTGCCGCAGCTCGCCGTGGATCACCGCCGGGTGGTCCGGGTAGACCTGGGCCGCGCGGGTCAGGAAGCCAAGCGGGCTAAGCGCCGCGTAGTTGGCCCGGTTTCGACCGAGCTCGCCGCCCCCGGATTCGCCGCCGTCTTGGTTTCCGCTGTCGGGCATGCCGCGCTCCCAGATGATTTCTTGTCGGCCCCTCGGCTTTCGTCGCGGCCGTCCACGACACAGATGTAGCCGCCCGGGGCCGCTTTGTCAGCCGGATCGTTCGGTCCGTGGTGTCCGGATGGGCGGCAATTGAATCGCCGCCGGTTTTGCCTCATTCTGCGGGCCTGGGACAGGGGGGGCCGCCGGCGCCCCGGAACGGCAATAAGAACAAGACGACGGGAGGGGTTGAGACCATGGGGCGTTACGCGGAGGCGCACGAGCGTTCGCTCGCCGATCCGGACGGATTCTGGGGCGAGGCGGCGGAGGCGATCGACTGGGACAAGCCCTGGGACAAGGTCCAGGACGATTCCAACCCGTCATTCACCCGCTGGTTCGCGGGCGGCAGGCTCAACACCTGTCACAACGCGTTGGACCGCCACGTCGAAAATGGCCGCGCGGACCAGGCGGCGCTGATTTACGATAGCCCGGTTACCGGCACGCTCAAGACCTTCACCTACCGTGAGCTGCGCGATGCGACCGCGCGATTCGCCGGCGCGCTGTCCGGCCTCGGGGTCGGCAAGGGCGACCGGGTCATCGTCTACATGCCCATGGTGCCCGAGGCGGTCATCGCCATGCTCGCCTGCGCGCGGCTGGGCGCGGTCCATTCGGTGGTGTTCGGTGGCTTCGCCGCCGCCGAGCTGGCGGTCCGCATCGACGACGCCAAGCCGAAAGCCATCGTCTCCGCCTCCTGCGGTATCGAAGTGGACCGGGTAATCGTCTACAAGCCGCTGCTCGACCAGGCGATCGAGCTGGCCAGCCACAAGCCCGACCACTGCCTGATTCTGCAGCGGCCCCAGGAGCGCGCGTCCATGGTCCCTGGCCGCGATCTCGACATGGCCGAGGCGCTGGCCGCCGCCAGCCCGCACGACTGCGTGCCCGTGGCCGCGACCGATCCGCTTTACATTCTCTACACCTCGGGCACCACCGGCGAGCCCAAGGGCATCGTGCGCGACAACGGCGGACATGCGGTCGCTCTCAAGTGGTCGATGAAAAACATCTTCGACGTCGACCCGGGCGAGACCTATTGGGCGGCTTCGGACGTCGGCTGGGTGGTCGGCCATTCCTACATCGTTTACGCGCCGCTGTTCCACGGCTGCACCTCGATCCTCTACGAGGGCAAGCCGGTCGGGACCCCGGACCCGGGTGCGTTTTGGCGGGTGATCTCCCAGCACGGCTGCTCGACCATGTTCACCGCGCCGACCGCGTTCCGCGCCATTCGCCAACAGGACCCCGGCGGCGAACACATCGCCAAGTACGACCTATCCAAGTACCGGATGCTGTTTCTGGCCGGCGAGCGCTGCGACCCGGACACCCTGCATTGGGCCGAGAAGCACTTGAAAGTGCCGGTCATCGACCACTGGTGGCAGACCGAATCCGGCTGGCCGATCGCCGCCAACTGCATGGGCATCGAGCGCTTGCCGGTCAAGCCGGGCTCGTTGGCCCGCGCGGTGCCGGGCTGGGACGTGCGGGTGGTGGACGAGAACGTCAAGGAAGTCGCGCGCGGCACCATCGGCGCGATCGTCTGCAAGCTGCCGCTGCCGCCCGGCATGACGCCGACCCTGTGGAACGCCGATGCGCGTTTCAAGGCGGCCTACCTCGAGGAGTTCCCCGGTTATTACAAGACCGCCGACGCCGGCTTCATCGACGAGGACGGCTACATCAGCGTCATGTCGCGCACCGACGACATTATCAACGTGGCCGGCCACCGGCTCTCGACCGGGGCCATGGAGGAGGTGCTGGCCGCCCATCCGGACGTCGCCGAATGCGCGGTCATCGGCGTCCACGACCAGCTCAAGGGCCAACTGCCGGTCGGCTTCCTGGTGCTCAACGCCGGTGTCGGACGTGACCACGAGGAGATCGCCGGCGAGGTCGTCGCCATGGTGCGCAAGCAGATTGGGCCGGTCGCCGCCTTCAAGACCGCCACCGTGGTCCAGCGCCTGCCCAAGACCCGCTCGGGCAAGATCCTGCGCGGCACCATGCGCGCGATCGCCGACGGCGAGGACTACAAGCCGCCGGCCACCATCGACGACCCGGCGATCCTCGGCGAGATCACCGACTCGCTGAAGAACATTGGTTACCCGAAGGGAGCATGAGGCGATGCGTCTGAAAGACAAGGTCACGGTGATCACCGGGGCGGCGGCGGGGATCGGGCTGGCCTGCGCCAAGCGCTTCGCCGCCGAGGGCGCCAAGGTGGTGCTTTCCGATATCGACGCGGTGCGCGGCGCGGCGGCGGCGGATGAGATCGCGGCCGGCGGCGCCGAGGCGTGTTTCGTCGCCTGCGACGTCGGCGAAAAGGCCCAGGTCGATGGGCTGATCGCGGCGGCGGTTTCGGCTTACGGCGGGCTCGACTGCGCCATCGCCAACGCCGGCATCGTCCACGCCTGTGACTTCCTGGACCTGGAAGAGGCGGACTTCGACCGGGTGATCCGGATCAACTTGAAGGGCGTGTTCCTGACCGGCCAGGCGGCGGCGCGTCAGATGGCGGCGCAGGGGCGCGGCGGCACGATTATCAACATGTCCTCGGTGAACGCGGTCATGGCGATTCCCGCGATCACGCCCTACGTCGCCGCCAAGGGCGGGGTCAACCAATTGACCAAGGTGATGTCGCTGTCGTTGGTCGACAAGGGCATCCGGGTCAACGCCATCGGCCCGGGCTCGATCAATACCGAGGTGTTCAAGACGGTGGTCACCGACAAGGCGGCGATGAACAAGATCCTCTCGCGCACCCCCATGGGCCGGGTCGGCGAGCCCGCCGAGATCGCCTCAGTGGCGGTGTTCCTGGCGTCCGAGGATTCCAGCTTCATCACCGGCCAGACCATCTACCCCGACGGCGGCCGCATGGCCCTCAACTACACAGTGCCGGTGGTGGAGTAGGGCCGGTGGTGGAGTAGGGGGCGGGCCGGGGGCGTCTCGACACCCTCCCGCCCCTCAATCCGGCAGGACGTAGGGGTTGTAGTCGGTTGCCGGGTTGGTTTCGACTTCGATCTCGGGCGGCTTGGGCAGGGTGATGCCGGCGCGCTCGGCGGCGCGGCGCGCCTTCTCGACCATCTGGTTGAGGTCGCCCTGATGGCACAGGCCGAGCAGCACCGGATCGCGCGGGCGGATGTTGGACGAGTTCCAGTGGGTGCGCTCGCGCACCGCCTCGATGGTGTTCTTGGTGGTGCCGATCAGGCGCGCAATCTGGGAAGTCTTGAGCTCCGGATGGTGGCGCAGCAGCCAGGCGACGCCGTCCGG
>CAXMQD010000493.1:0-7839 GCA_964194965.1 uncultured Acidimicrobiia bacterium
CTGCAGGCGGTAGCGGTGGTAGGCGAACATGTCCTCCAGAATCCCGCTCAGCACCCCCATGAGGTGCATGTAGACCGGGCTGCCCGAGGCCTTGGCCACCGACATGTGGAAATGGAGGTCGTCATCGGCCTTGTGGCGCTCGGCGCGGCCTGGCTGGGCCATCAGCTCGAAGTGGTGCGCGATCTCGGCGATCTGCTCCCGAGTACCGCGTTCGGCCGCGCGCCGGGCCGCCCAGACCTCGATGTTGGCGCGAATTTCGGCCAGGTCGTAAAGGTTGTCCCGATTGACCCGGACCAACTCGGCGAGCGCCGAATGACCCTCGTTGCTGGCGGCAATGACCCGGGTCCCGCCGCCCTGGACCGCGGACACGAAGCCTTGTGTTTTGAGTTGCTGCAGCGCCGCGCGCACCGAAACCCGGCTGACGCTCATCAATTCCGCGAGCTGACGCTCGCCCGGTAAGCGCTCGCCGGGCGCCAACTCGCCGTTGGCGATCAAGCGCAGCAACTCCTGAGCCACGCGGTCCGCGACGCGTTCGCGCGGGATGGTGTGAAACCGGGGGTCGGCGATCATCTTGGCCACCTGGGTCGCGCTCCTGCACTTGGCCGTAGGCCGGTCCGCTGGCAGCCCAATTGGCCTATTGGTAACACCAATTCCCAAGCCTCTTTATGGAATACATTATACCAGACGTCAAGATGGCGACGGCGGTCGGCGTTGTGCGACACGCGCGCCGTGGCCCCGCCGGCCCACCGTCAGAATGTCGCGGCAAGAAGCCGGCCCGTCGTGCGTGGTCCCGAAATCACGCCCGAATTCGCGCCCGAATTCACGCAATTGGAATCCGTTGTTGGCACGAATCTCAGTCACCGGATCGGCGGAACCGGCCGCCGGAACTTCGCCGCGGGGACCCCGGTCTGCTTGTCTTACCAATTTATACCAAAGGTCCTCGATAATGACTCTTAGAGATCGCGCGGGCGATTCGCGGGGGTGTCCGTTCGTTTCGCCCGCCCTGGTCCCTGTCGCGGCTCGTATTTCGCGGCTATAGTTCGATCGTCATGTCCGAACCCGTGAATCGTCGACCGCAGACCGCTCGAGCGGCGGGCCTAACGCCGGAAGAGGGCCCTGGGCCACAGGCACTGCTCGGGCCCGGCGAGCCTTCGCCCATCGAACGGGTCAATCCGGATGGCGCGGCGCCGCTCCTGTTGGTCTGCGATCACGCCGCCCGCTTTTTGCCGCGCCGTCTGGGGACCCTGGGCCTGACCGAGGCCGAGTTGGCGCGCCACATCGCTTGGGACATCGGTATCGCCGAGGTGACCCGCGGCTTGGCGCGAACCTTGGACGCAGCGGCGGTGTTCAGCCGCTTTTCGCGCTTGGCGATCGACCCCAATCGGGCGCTCGACGATCCGACGCTGATCCCGCAACTCAGCGACGGCGTGGTGGTGCCGGGCAACCAAGATCTCTCGCCCGGGGAAATTCAGGCCCGCATCGAAAGTTTCCACCGGCCCTATCACCAGGCGATCGCGCGCAACCTGGACGCCTTGGTGGCGCGCGGTCCGGCGCCGGCGATGGTGTCCATGCACAGCTTCACGCCGGTGATAAAGGGCGTCGAGCGTCCCTGGCATATCGGCGTCCTCTGGGACCAAGACCCGCGCTTGTCCCGACCGCTGATGGCGCGGCTGCGCGCCCAGGGCATCCCGGTCGGCGACAACGAGCCCTATACGGCGCGCGACGGCCATGGTCATACCCTGTTCGAGCATGCCGTACCCCGGGGCCTGGCCCATGTCCTGATCGAAATCCGCCAGGATCTCATCGACACCCATCAGGGCGCGGCGGCCTGGACCGATCGTCTGGGTGATTCCCTGCGGGTGGTCCTCGAAAACGCGGGCGTCTTTGGCGGGGTGTGCGCATCATGAGCCACGGCGAACCTCCGTTCACCATCGGCATCGAGGAGGAATACCTCCTGGTCGACCGGCAGACCCGCGATCTGGCGGTCGACGTGCCCGACACCCTGATGGCCGAGTGCGAGCGGCGCCTGGAGGCGCAGGTCAGCCCCGAGTTCCTGCGGGCCCAGATCGAAGTCGGGACGCGGGTCTGCGACAACCTCAAGCAGGCGGCGATAGAACTCGCGAGCATGCGCAAGACCGTGGCCGAAGTGGCGGCCGAACACGGCCTGGCGCCGATCGCGGCCTCGACCCATCCCTTCGCCACCTGGCACCGCCAAAAGCACACCGACAAGGAGCGCTACAACGTCTTGGCCCGGGACATGCAGGCGGTCGCCCGGCGCCTGGTGATCTGCGGCATGCACGTGCACGTGGGCCTGGGCGACGACGAGCTGCGCATCGACCTGCTCGGCCAGGTCAGCTACTTCTTGCCGCACC
This sequence comes from uncultured Acidimicrobiia bacterium, assembly GCA_964194965.1. GTDB lineage: Bacteria > Pseudomonadota > Alphaproteobacteria > Kiloniellales > J153 > JACZVL01. The sequence continues at coordinate 2,373 of CAXMQD010000493.1, forward strand.
TTCTGGCGCTTTCGACCTCATCGCCGTTTTGGCAGGGCGGGGACACCGGGCTGATGTCCTATCGCATCGCGGTGTTCGACGAGCTGCCGCGCAGCGGCCTGCCGGAGAGCTTCGAGAGTTGGGGCGAATACGCCCGTCACGTGGACATCCTGATCCGCGCCGGGGTTATCGAGGACGCTTCGAAGCTGTGGTGGGACGTCCGGCCCTCGGCGCGCTTTCCGACCCTCGAGTTGCGCATTCCGGATATTTGCACGCGCCTGCGCGACGGCATTTCGGTGGCCGCGCTCTACCTCTGCATCCTGCGCATGCTCTACCGCCTGAAGCGCAACAACCAGCGCTGGCGCCGCTATTCCAACATGCTGATCCAGGAAAACCGCTGGCGCGCCCAGCGCTACGGCACCGGCGAAGGGCTGATCGACTTCGGCGTCGGCGCGATCGCGCCCTACGCCGACCTGCTCGAGGAGATGATCGAGTTGGTGCGGGTCGACGCCATCGCCCTCGACTGCCTGCCCGAGGTCGAGCACGCCCGCCAGATCGTCACCGGCGGCACCAGCGCCCACCGCCAACGCGCGGCCTACGAAGACGCGATCAAGGCCGGCGCCGAACCCAAGGAAGCGCTGGAAAAAGTCGTCGACCTGCTGATCGAGGAGACGGTAGCGGGGTTGTAGGGGGGCGCCCTAACCCTCGTATCCCGGATTGGTTCGGTCGATGAGGCGGCGGTTGGCGGCCCAGGCTGGGTCGCAGGCGTCCTCCTGGTAAAACCGGTCGAACTGTTGGGCGGCGTGCTCGCAGACTTCGGGCGGCGGCAAGGTGAGCGGCCGGCCCATGGCGAGTGCGTCCATCTGAATCTCGCAGGCCTTCTCCAAATAGTAGGCACGGGCGAAAGCCTCGGCCACGTTGCGCCCGGTGGTGATCAGGCCGTGGTTGCGCAGGATCATGGCATTCTGGCCGCCCAGGCTGGCGATCAACCGCTCGCGTTCGTCCAGGTCCAGCGCGACGCCCTCGTAGTCGTGATAGGCGATGCGGTCGTAGAACTGCATGGAGATCTGGTTGAGCGGCATCAAGCCCTGTTCCAAGGCCGCCACCGCCATGCCGGCGCGCGTATGCAGGTGAAGCGCGCAGCCGACATCGGGCCGGGCCATTAAAATCGCGCTGTGGATGGTATGGCCGGCGCGATTCACCCGGCCTGCCGTGGTTCCTCCCGGCGCTTCCTCGGGAGGCGCGTCGTAACCGACTTCCACGAGGTCGGTCGCGGTCATCTCGTCGAAGCCGATTCCCATCCGGTTGAGCAGGAAACGGTCGCCGGTGCCCGGCACCCGGGCCGAGATATGGGTGTAGATCAGATCGGTCAGGCCGTAGTGGGCGACCACGCGATAACAGAGCGCCAGATCGACGCGCAGGCTCCAAGCCGGGTCGTTGCGAAGTTCGGTGGCCACCGCTTCCATCGTTGCTCTCCTTCCGGTCGCGTTCGCTTTCTTTTTACCTTGGGCGGCCACGATTCGGTAGCTCTATCTCCCGGCCGCGGTTTATCCCCTAGGCGATCAGGGACAATGCCAAGATTCAGGCCAACAAGTGGGCCAATATTTGGTCCGGTCCGAGGCCCATGGGGGCTGGACAAATCGGGCTTTCAGTCCAAAATCCAAGGCAACAATCGCAACGACCGCCGGAAGGACCCCGCCATGGACGACCAGACCCGCACCGAGCTGGAAGCCGCCGCGTTTCGCCGCTTGGTGACGCATCTGCGCGAACGCACGGACGTGCAGAATATCGATCTCATGAACCTGAGCGGCTTCTGCCGCAACTGCCTGTCGAAATGGTACCGGGCCGCGGCCGAGAAAAAGGGCCTGGACATGGACTACGAGAGCGCGCGCGAAATCGTCTACGGCATGCCCTACGGCGAGTGGAAGGCACAGCACCAGACCGAGGCGACGCCGGAGCAGAAAGAGGCTTACAAGCGGTCCCATCCCGACCATTAGTGGATTTTATCAACTAGCCTGGATTCCGGGGCGGCCACCCGCTAGTCTGCGCGCCGCGCCAGATCAGGCGTCATAACAAGAATTTCAAGCACAGGGAGAGACCATCCATGACCGACGGCGGCGGCATCGCGGCCCAGCGCCTGCGTTCCTTCATCGAACGGATCGAACGCCTGGAAGAGGAAAAGGCGGCGCTGGCCGCCGACGTCCGCGAGGTTTACGCCGAGGCCAAGGGCGACGGCTTCGACGTGAAAACCATGCGCCAGATCGTCCGGCTCCGGAAGATGGAAAGCTCCGACCGCGCCGAGCAGGAGGCCCTGCTCGACCTCTACAAGGCGGCGCTCGGCCTCGGCGGGTAGGGCGCGGGCTCAGCCTCAACCTCTCACCTCGGCCCCCATTGTCACCCTCGCGCTTGGCGCGGGGGCCCAGTTTCCCTGGATCGTCGGGTCACCCGACCCTGACAACACGAGGGAGCCCTCTAAAATGTCTCCATGCACGGCCTGAGATCCAACTCCTGGGTCCAGGCGCTGCGCGGTTGGACGTGGAGCTGGTAGTAGGCTTCGGCGATGGCGTCGGGTGCCAGCACCGCATCGTTGCCGCGATCCTCGGCCCGGTAGCCGGTCCGCTCGCCGGCGATTTGGCCGTCGATGATGGTATGGGCCACGTGCACGCCCTGGGGCCCCAGGTCGCGGGCCATCGACTGGGCGAGCGCGCGCAGGCCGAACTTGGGCACCGCCAGGTTGGCGAACTTGGCCGAGCCGCGCAGCGACGCGGTGGCGCCGGTGAAGATGATCGTGCCCGCGCCGGCCTCGACCATGCGCTTCGCCGCGGCTTGGCCAACGTGGAAGCCGCCCAGGCAACCGATGCGCCAGCAGCGCTCGAAGTCCGCCGCCTCGATGTCCAAAATCCCGCCGGGTTTGTAGGCGCCGGCGTTGTAGACCACGGCTTGGGGACCGCCCAGTTCCTTGTCGATGGCCGCGAACATCGCTTCGACGGAGTCCTGCTCGGTGGCGTCGCAGGCGTAGGCGCTGGCGCCGATCTCCTCGACCAGACCGGCCAATTCCTCGGGCCGGCGCCGCGCCACCGCGACCTTGAAGCCGGCGGCCGCGAAACGTCGCGCCACCGCCGAGCCCAATCCCGGCCCAACGCCCACCACCACCGCAACTGGTTCGGTCATAACTGTATCCTCCAACGGGTCGGTTGTGTCGTTGCCTCAGCCTGACACGGCGGCGGCGGCATCCTCAAGGGCGTTGAGGATGGCCTCCAGGTCGGTGTAGTCGGCAACCACCTGGGCGGCCCCCGCCGCGGCGAGCCGCGCGGCTTGCTCGCCGGTTCCGATTCCGATGCAGGGCAGGCCCAGGCTAGTGGCGGTTTGCACATCCCAAACGCCGTCGCCGACGCAGACAATGTGTCCGAACTCATCCACGCCGGCCTGGGCGCGAGCCTGCGCGCGTGCCCGGGCGATGGCGGCGCTCACGATGCCTTGGCGCGAGGGGCCGTCCTCGCCGTAGGCGGCCGGCAGGCCGTGGACGTCCAGACCCGAGCGGCCGATCTTGAACAATGCCGCCTCGCGCCAGGCGCCGGTGGCGAGCGCCAGGGCCCAGTCGGCCCGCGCGCGCAACGCGGCGATCAGTCGGGCGGCACCGTGGATCGCGGCAAAGGCGCCGTCGCGGCCGGCGGCCTCGGCGAGCCGGACGCGAAACGCCGCCTGCAGGCGGGCGAGCTCGCCGGCGCGCGGCTCGCGGCCCTTGCGCTCACGGATGATCTGGGCCGCGATGCCCGGGTCGGTGACGTGGTCGTAGCGCGCCCAGTCGCGGTCGATGCCGGTAATGCCGAGCGCATCGTCGAAGGCCGCGACGAAACAATCGCCTTCCAGCTGGTAGGACCACACCAAGGTGCCGTCGACGTCGAAGATGACCAGCTTGTGGGGCGCCATGAGCCCGCCGCTACTCCGCCGCGGTCTTGCGGGATTCGGGGTTGCGGAAGGCTTGGAGCAGTTGCGCTTGGTGCGCCTCGGCGACCTTGAGGTGGCGTTCCTTGACGTGGCCGTAACCGCGGATGCCTTCGGGCACCGAGGCCAGCCCGATCGCGAGCGCATGGCTTTCGGCGTCGAGCCCGGCCAGCACCTCGTCCATGAGGGTTTCGTAGTCGGCGATCAGCTGGCGCTCGCGCCGGCGCTCGGGCGTGCGGCCGAAGGGGTCGAAGGCGGTGCCGCGCAAGCCGCGCAGGCGCGCGAGGACTTTCATGACCGGCAGCATCCAGGCGCCGAACTCCCGCTTGATCAGATGGCCGCTGTCCGGATCGCGACGGCTGCCCAAGGGCGGCGCCAAGTGGAAACGAAGCTTGTAGTCGCCCTCGAACTGCGCGCGCAGCTTGGCGGCGAACTCCGGCGCCGCGAACAGCCGCGCGACTTCGTACTCGTCCTTGTAGGCGAGCAGTTTGAAATAATAGCGCGCGACCGCCTCGGCGAGCCCGGTCATGCCCGGCGCGCGCGCCGCCTCGGCTGTGCGGGCGCGGTCGACGAGCGCCCGGTAGCGGGCCGCGTAGGCGGCGTCCTGGTAGCCGGTGAGGAAATCCACGCGGCGCGCCACCACCTCGTCGAGATCGGCGGAGAGGTGGAGGCTGGGCGGCTCCTCGCGCGGGCGGGCCAGGGCCTCGACGGCGGCCAAGTCGTGCGCCGCGCGGCGGCCCCAGACCAGCGCTTCCTTGTTGGCTTCGACCGCGATCCCGTTGAGTTCGATGGCGCCTTCGATGGCGTCCAGGGATAGCGGGATCAGGCCGCGCTGCCAGGCGTAGCCGACCATGAACAGGTTGGTCGCGATCGAATTGCCGAGCAGCGCCGTGGCCAGGCGCGTGGCATCGAGGAACTCGGCGCGCTCGGGCCCGACCGCCGCGGCGATCAATTCGTGCATCTGTTGACCGGGGAACTCCAGGTCCGGATCGCGGGTGAAGTCGCCGGTCACGGTCTCGTGGCTGTTGATGATGGCGTGGCTGGCGCCGGCCTGCATCTTGGCCAGGGTCTCGAAGCCGGCCGCCACTACCACGTCGCAGCCCAGCACCAGGCGCGCCCCGCCGGCGGAGATGCGCACGGCGTGGATGTCCTCGGGCGTCGGCGCGAGACGCACGTGGCTGACCACCGCGCCGCCCTTCTGGGCCAGGCCGGCCATGTCGAGCACCGAGCAGCCCTTGCCTTCGATATGGGCCGCCATGCCGAGAAGCGCGCCGATGGTGACCACGCCGGTGCCGCCGACCCCGGTCACCAGGATGCCGTAGGGATCGTCGAGTGCGGGCAGCGTTGGCTCGGGCAGGGCCTCCCAAGGTGTTTGTGCGTTGGATGTACCGACACGGCCGGCATCGGGCTGGCGCAAGCCGCCGCCGTGTACGGTCACGAAACTGGGGCAGAAGCCGTCGACGCAAGAGAAATCTTTGTTGCAGGACGACTGGTCGATGACGCGTTTGCGGCCGAACTCGGTCTCCAGGGGGGCGACGGAGAG
>CAXMQD010000494.1:0-4375 GCA_964194965.1 uncultured Acidimicrobiia bacterium
CAGCTTGACCACCTCAACGAGCGCCTGTCCGACGCCGTGCCGGAGATCCTGGGCAACCCCACCGAGCGCGCCGACCGCCTGTGGAAGCGCCTCGGCCGCCAGGTCGAGCGCCTGGGCGGAGACTCAGGCAAGCGCGGCGACTGACCCGGCGGGGCCCAAGTGCGTCTGCCGTAACTACGTGTAATGATTGAAACAAATGCCTAAAAAGGGAAACTATCCTTTTTAGGCATTTACTACCGCTCCCTTTACTGGTCCGCCGGCTTGATCATGCGGCCCAGGTTTTGGCCGGCGAAAATGTGCAGGTGGAAGTGGGGCACCTCCTGGTGGGCGTCGGGGCCGTTGTTCGCGAGGATGCGGTAACCGGCCTCGACCGCGCCCAGATCGCGCGCGATCTTACCGGCGGTGCGGAAGAAACCGGCGATCTCCTCCGCCGAGGCGTCCTGCGAGAAATCGTCGAAAGAGACATAAGCGCCCTTGGGAACGATCAGCACGTGGGTCGGGGTCTGGGGGTTGATGTCGCGGAAGGCGAGGGCAAAGTCGTCCTCGTAGACTTTGTCGCAAGGAATCTCGCCGCGCAGGATCTTGGCGAAGATGTTGCTCTCGTCGTAGGCCATGGTGGTTCCGACTCCTCGTCGTGACGGGTTCTACGATTTACCGCGGGCGGCCTTTTCGGCCAGGCCCGAGGTGCCTCGGCGCGCGGCCAACGCGGCCCAGACCGCTTCCGGCGAAAGCCCGCGCGCGGCCCAAAGCACCAGAAGATGATAGAGCAGGTCGGCGCTCTCGGAGGCCAGGCGCGCCGCGTCTTCCGAGACGCCGGCGACCACGGCCTCGGCGGCCTCCTCGGTAACTTTGGCGGCGACCGTCTCGACGCCGCCGGCCAACAGTTTAGCGGTGTAGGAGGCCTCGGGATCGCCACCCTTGCGCAATTCGATCACGGCGAAGAGTTCGTCGAGCACCCGCCCGTCGAGGGCACCGCTATCGCCGCCGCTATCGCCCTTGTCGTCGCTCATGTCGAACGGTCCTAGTTGACCGGCCGCACCGGCACCCCGGCGGCGGCCATGTGGGCCTTGGCCTCGGCGATGGTGTGCTCGCCGAAGTGAAAGATCGAGGCCGCGAGCACGGCACTGGCGTGGCCGTCGCGGACGCCTTCGACCAAGTGGTCCAACACCCCGACCCCGCCCGAGGCAATAACCGGGATGGTAAGTGCGTCGGCGACCGCCCGGGTCAGCTCGACGTCGTAGCCGGCGCGCGTGCCGTCGCGATCCATGGAGGTCAGCAAAATCTCGCCCGCCCCCAACGCCGCCAGGCGCTTGACCCAGTCGAGCGCGTCGAGCCCGGCGGCCTCGCGCCCGCCATGGGTGAAGACCTGGAAGCCACCTTGGCCGTCGCGTTTGGCGTCGACCGCGACCACGATGCACTGGCTGCCGAACTTCTCCGCACCCGCGCGCACCAGCTCCGGATCATCGACCGCGGCGGTGTTCATCGCGACCTTGTCGGCGCCGGCGGCAAGCAGGATGCGAATGTCCTCGGTGCTGCGCACGCCGCCGCCCACGGTCAGCGGCATGAAACATTCCTCCGCAGTCTGGCGCACCACGTCGAGCATGATGTCGCGCCTCTCGTGGCTGGCGGTGATGTCGAGGAAACAGAGCTCGTCGGCGCCGGCCTTGTCGTAGACCCGCGCCTGCTCGACCGGATCGCCGGCGTCGCGCAGATCGACGAAGTTGATGCCCTTCACCACGCGCCCGTCCTTCACATCCAAACAGGGAATAACCCGCGCGGTCAGCATCAAGCTTCCGCCCGCTCGGCCGCCGTCACCAGGTCCAGCGCGGCGGCGGCATCTATGCGGCCGTCGTAGAGTGCGCGGCCGATGATCGCGCCTTGAATGCCGCCGCTCGCCGCCGCCATCAGGGCCTCGATGTCGGCCAAGTCCGCGACCCCGCCCGAGGCGATCACCGGGACATCGGTCGCGCGCGCGAGGTCGGCGGTGGCTTCGACGTTGACGCCCTGGAGCACGCCATCGCGCGCAATGTCAGTATAGACGATCGCCGCCGCGCCCGCGTCCGCGAAGCGGCGCGCGAGGTCGAGGACCGCGATCTCGCTGACCTCGGCCCAACCCTCGACCGCAACCCGGCCGCCGCGCGCGTCGATGCCGAGCGCAACCCGACCCGGAAACTCTCGGCAGGCGGCGCGCACCAGTTCCGGATTCTTGACCGCGGCCGTGCCCAGGATGACCCGAGCCACGCCGGCCTCGAGCCAGGCCGAGAGGGTCGCCATGTCGCGGATGCCGCCGCCCAATTGCGCCGGAATCGCGACCGCGGCCAGGATCGACTCGACCGCGGCGCGGTTGACCGGGCGGCCTTCGAAGGCGCCGTTCAAGTCGACCAGATGCAGCCACGCGAAACCGGCGGCCTCGAAGGTGCGCGCCTGGTCCGCCGGGTCGTCGTTGAACACGGTTGCGGTCGCCATCTCGCCACGCAGCAGGCGCACGGCCTGGCCGTCCTTCAGGTCGATGGCGGGATAGAGGATCATGGCCGGGCGCCGTTGCCGGTCAGGTCCTTGTGATAGAAATATCCGGTCACCCAGCCGCCGTCGAGCCAGGCGTAGTGCGGGTGCATGCCCCAGCGCCGGTAGTCGAGGGAGTCGTAAAGCTTGATCGCGGCTTCCTGAGTCTCGCGCACATCCAGATTGAGCACCCGCAGACCGGCGCCACGCGCCGCCTCTTCGATGGCGAGCGCCAGCATGCGCGCCAGTCCGTGACCGCGCGCCCAGGGCGCCGTGAAGGACAGCGTCAGGTGACCGACGTAGTTCTGCGCCTCGTTGTTGCGCGGCGGCCGCACCAATTGCGCCGAACCGGCGATGGTGCGATCCAGGCGCGCCACGAAAAGCTCGCGCTCGGGCACCACCATAACGCCCTTCCAATAGGCCTCCATGACGTGGCGCTGCGGCGGCGTGAGCCAGCCGAATCCGCCGCCGTCCAGGATCGCCGCGTCGGCGGCGTCGCAGAGGTCGTGCAGGTCCGGGCCGGCGAATTCGGTCAGGCGCTCGACCGAGACGTTGGCCACGCCGCTCTCGGGATTGCTTAGATCGGGATCGGCCGTCATGGACGCCACCTCAAAAAATTGCCGATGATTTTTAGGCCCGCGGTCTGGCTTTTTTCGGGATGAAACTGGGTACCGAACAGGTTATCCCGCCCCACCGCCGCCGCCATCGGGCCGCCGTATTCGGTGCGCGCCAGCAAATGTTCGGCGGAGTCGGGCCGCAACTCGTAACCATGCACGAAGTAGACATAGGTGCCCGAGTCCACTCCGTCCAGGACCGGATGTTCGAGCTTCAGGATTTCCAAGGCGTTCCAACCCATATGCGGGATTTTGAGCGCCGGATCGGCGGGCGCGAGCGCGGTCACCTCGCCCGGAATCCAGCCCAGGCCGGCGTGATCGCCATGTTCGCGCCCGACCGCCGCCATTAGCTGCATGCCGATGCAGATGCCGAAGAACGGCCGGCCGCGGGCGATCACCGCCTCCTCCAGGGCCGCCACCATGCCCGGCAGCGCGTGCAGCCCGGCGCGGCAATCGCCGAAGGCACCGACCCCGGGCAACACCACGCGCTCGGCCGCGCGCACCCGTTCCGGATCGGCGGTGACCACGACTTCCAGGTCCAAGCCGGCCTCGCCGGCGGCACGCTCGAATGACTTGGCCGCCGAGCGCAGATTGCCCGAGCCGTAATCGATGATAGCGACGGTCATGCGGTGCTCACTAGACGTGCGGCCCGGCCCGGCGGGGCCCGGCAATCGGAAAATCTAAAGACTGCCCTTGGTGGAGGGCACGTCGCCGGACTTGCGCGGGTCGATCTCGATCGCCTGGCGCAGCGCGCGCGCCAGGCCCTTGTAGCAGGACTCGACGATATGGTGGGTGTTCTCGCCGTAGAGGTTCTCGATGTGCAATGTCAACCCGGCGTGCTGGGCGAAAGCCTGGAACCACTCCTTGAATAGCTCGATGTCCATCTCGCCCAGCTTGTCGCGCGTCAGGTTCACCTTCCACACCAAATAGGGCCGGTTCGAGGCGTCGAGCGAAACCCGAGTCAGGGTCTCGTCCATGGGCGAAAGCGCCGAGCCGAAGCGCTGGATGCCCTTGCGCTCGCCGAGCGCCTGGGCGACCGCCTGGCCGAGCGCGATGCCGCTGTCTTCGGTGGTGTGATGGTAGTCGATGTGCAGGTCGCCCTGGGCCTTCAGCGTGATGTCGATCAGGCTGTGGCGCGAAAGCTGCTCGAGCATGTGGTCGAGAAAGCCGATCCCGGTGGCGATGTCGTAAGCGCCGGTGCCGTCCAGATCGACGCTGGCGGAAATCCGGGTCTCGTTGGTACTGCGCGCGACGCTGGC
>CAXMQD010000495.1:0-2469 GCA_964194965.1 uncultured Acidimicrobiia bacterium
CAAGGTCGGCATCGGCATCGCCGACATCATGTGCGGCATGTACGCGACCGTGGCGATCCTGGCGGCGCTGCGCCATCGAGACATGGCCAGTGGGGGCAGCGGCGGCGGGCAGTACATCGACCTCGGCCTGCTCGACACCCAGGTCGCCTGGCTGACCTACGAGGGCCTCAACTACCTGACCTCCGGCGAATTGCCCAAGCGGGTCGGCAACCAGCACCCCAACGTGGTGCCCTACGACGTGCTGCCGACGTCCGATGGGTCGTTCATCCTGGCGGTCGGCAACGACGCCCAGTTCGCCCGCTTCTGCGCCTTCGCCGGCATGGCGGCGCTGGCCGAGGACCCGCGCTTCGCCACCAACGCCGACCGGGTGCGCAACCGCGCCGCGCTCTACCAGGTGCTGCCGGGCCTGACCGCCAAGAAGACCGCCCAGGAATGGCTCGACGGCCTGACCGAACGCGGCGTGCCCTGCGGCCCGATCAACAAACTCGATCAGGTTTTCGCCGACCCCCAAGTCCGGCACCGGGAGATGCAGGTCACGGTTCCCTACCCCGGCGCCAAGGGCGGCCAGGTCGACCTGATCGGCAATCCGATCAAGTACTCGAAGACCCCGGTCTCCTACGACCGCCCGCCGCCACGGCTCGGCGAGCACACCGAGGAAGTGCTCGAGGAATTGCTCGACATGGCGCCGGCCGAGATCGCGCGCCTGCGCGACGCGGGCGCAATCTGAGAAGCCGCCCGTCGACGGCGGCGAGGTCGGCGAAGATCAGTGCCAGGCCGGCGAAGGCGGACGGCGCCGGGCGCTCGCCGAGCACGACCACGCCCAGGATGAGCGCGCTGACCGGGATCAGGAAGGTGACCAGCAGCAGGTTGGTGGGCCCGGCGGAGGCGGGAATGCGGAAGTAGATGACATAGGCGAGCGCGGTGCTGAGCAGTGCGAGGCCCAGCAGCGCGGCCCAGGTGAGCGCGCCCGGGTCGATCTGCCACGGCCGCTCCACGACCAGCGCCAGCGGCAGGGTCAAGACCGCGCTGCAGGTCACCATGCCGGCGGCGGCGACGACCGGCGGCAGACCCTGGAAGCGGCGGCCATAGATGCCGGCGCAGCCGTAACAGCAAGCGGCGCCGAGCACCGCGAGCTGGGCCAGCCCCGCAGTGCTCAGCCCCGCAGTGCTCAGCCCCGCAGTGCTCAGCCCCTCTGCACCAAGTTGTCCCAGCGCCTCCGGCCCGACCAGCACCGCGACACCCGCGATCCCAAACACCACTCCCGCGAAACGGCCGCGGGTCATGCGCTCGTCCCGGGTCAGATAATGGGCCAGCACCACCGTGAACAGCGGTGTGGTGGCGTTGAGGATCGCGGCCAGGCCGCTGTCGATGGCGACCTGAGCCCAGACGATGAGGCTGAATGGAATCAGGTTGTTGAGGGCGCCCATGACCAGGAACGCACCCCAGAGCCCCGGCGCGGATGGCAAACGGTGGCCGGCGAGATAGACGAAACCGACCAGCGCGAGCGCCGCGAATCCGACCCGGCCGAGCACCACGGTCAGCGGGCCGAGCTCGGCTAGCGCGACCTCGCTGAAAAAGAACGCGCCGCCCCAAAGCACGGAGAGCGTCACCAGCAGCAGCCAGTCTCGGCCGGACATCGTGGGGTTTCGCATCGGGGCGGTTCCTCGACCTTGGTTTCACCCCGGTTTACCGCCCCACCACGCCGCCTTCTATCCGAATCCTGCGCGCAAGCTAGCATTGGACAAGTGCGCGCTGCCCAGGCCCGCAACTCTCGGAGCCGGATTTCGAGTGACAAATCCGAAGCGATATACCTTTCTGGACGGCGCGCCGGATTTCCTTTATTATGACGCGTTATGGTTGTGTGAAACGAGCGCGTCAAGCTACTTGCCAATTTCGCGAATGGCACTGCGGTTGCCATGGTCGCCCTTGGAATTCTGACGCCAACGGCCAATATATTGTTTCTGGGCACCGCCGAAACGAGTGCCGGCATGTTGGTCTGGTGGACTTTGGGCGCCCTTACCCTCCACGGAATCGGCAGCTGGTTTCTTGCGGACCTGACGGATGAGTAATCGATGATAGATACACAGACGGTTCTCTGGATCATCCCGCCCGTGCTGGTCGCCATTGCACTGCTGGCCAAGTTTTTGGTGCATAGGACGAAGTTGCTGGCCGAACGCCAGCAGTCGAGCGAAAAACAGGTGTCAGCACAGCCGGCATCGAAAGCCCGAGTCTAACTAACCGCAGCCTCGGGTAACTTGTTTGCGGCGACCCTGATAGGTGTTGCCGGATCGAGGACCAACCGCCCCACCACGCCGCCTTCTATCCGAAACCTGCGCGGCTTGCCTTGCGCCCGGGTCCGGCCGCTGTCATAAGAACGCTTTAATGACTGGATCCGAGTTCGCCGCCGCCAATCTTGGCTTCGATCACCGCCACCTCCTCGGTACCGAGGGACTTTCGGCGGACGAAATT
>CAXMQD010000496.1:0-2162 GCA_964194965.1 uncultured Acidimicrobiia bacterium
GCCGTCGTGGTAGTGCGGGTTGCTCTCGATCACCTTCTCGAACTGAGAGATCGCTTCTTCGTATTGCTCCAAGAGGAAATAGGCGTGACCTAATATCCAGGGATACAAAAACGGGTACCAGGGGTTGAGGCGCATGGCATTGGTCATCTGATCGAGCGCGTCCTGGGGCCGGCCGGCGAAATTCAGCGAGAACGCCATCCCTACGTAGCCGTCGGCATAGTTGGGATCGAGCTCGACGGCCCGGCGTGCCGCCGCGATGGCGTCCTCGTGGCGCCCCAATTGCGCGTAAACGAAACTCGCCGCAAACTGGACTTGCGGTACGGAGCTGTCGAGGGCGAGCGCGCGTTCGACATTCTCCAAAGACTGCTGGGCCGACAATTCCAGCGATTCGGTCGACCCTTCCCGGTAGTCAAACACATGGGTGTTCGCAATGCCGGCGTAGGCACGGGCAAACCCCGGGTCGAGCGCGACCGCTCGTTCGAACAACTCCCGCGCCTCGGTACGGGTTTCGAAGGTATAACGCCGGTAAAGTTCCAACCCGCGCAGGAAGACATCGTAGGCCTCGGGATCGATTTTCGTGGTTCGGCGTAGCCGTTCTTCCTCGTCGGCCGTGAGTTCGACCGCGAGCGCCGCAACGATCTTTTTCGTGACCTCGTCCTGCAGGGCGAAGATATCCGTGATCTCACGGTCGTAGCGATCCGCCCAGAGGTCGTGTCCGGTGCGTGTATCGACGAGCTGCACGTTGATGCGAATGCGGCTGCCGGCCCGGCGAACGCTGCCTTCGAGAACGTATTGCACGCCGAGATCGTCGCCGACCTGCCGCACGGTCACCGATTTATCCTTGTAGGTGAAAACCGTCGTGCGGGAGATGACGAACACGCCGGAGATCCGCGACAGGTCGGTGATCAAATCCCCGGTAATTCCGTCGCTGAAATATTCCTGTTCCGGATCGCCGCTCATGTTTTCGAATGGCAGCACCGCGATGGCCGGCAGGCCGGTCGGCCGCTCCACGAATAACCGATCCCTGCCGCCGGTCCAAGGCTGCCACCAGGCGAGTGCGCCGAGCGCGGCAATGACGATGGCCGCGACGGCGGCAACGGCTTGCCGACGCCGGGTGGCCGTTGGCTTTCGCACCGGCGCTTCGGCACCGGGCCCGGTCAGCACCCGGAACGCCCGGACCGGACGGGCGATGTTCTTGACCTCGACCTCGCCGAGATCGTCGATCACCAGATCGAGTTTGTCGCGAACCTGGTCGTGGACCGTGCGCGAGATGCAGATACCGTTCGGCTCGGCCAGTGTCTCGAGTCGCGCCGCGACGTTGACGCCTTCGCCGTAGATGTCGTCGCCGTCGACGATCACGTCGCCGACGTTGATGCCGATGCGGAGCTCGATCCGGCGGCCGTCGTCGACCCCGGCGTTGCGTTCGGCCAGGGCCTCCTGGATCTCGACCGCGCAGAGGACCGCCTCGACGACACTGGGAAACTCGACCAGCGCCCCATCGCCCATGAGCTTGACGATCCGGCCGCTATGCTCGGCAATCCTCGGGTCGATGGTTTCGTTCCGGTATGCCTTCAGCGCGGCAAGGGTGCCCGCCTCGTCTTCGCCCATGAGACGCGAGTAGCCGACCACATCGGCGGCGAGAATGGCCGTCAGCTTCCGCTCCATGCCCCCTCCCAAAGGGAAATGCCGGGACGATTATACAGGCAACCGCCGGAGTCAGGCAAAGCGGCTCGCGGGAATGGGGAATTTCCGGATCTTCGACGCGGCCACCACGCCTAACATCGCACGCCCCTCACGCCTGGGGCGGATCGGCGATCACGGTGGCGCGGTGCAGGTAGCGCGCGCCGCGGCCCTCGTAATCGACCACGGCGTGATGCATGAGGCTGCGATTGTCCCAGACGACGAGATCGCCCAGGCGCCACTTGTGGCGGGTCACGAATTCCGGCCGGGTCGCATGGGCCTGGAGTTCGGCGAGCAGCGCGGTGCTGTCCTCGGGCGCGAGGCCGGCCACGGCCGCGGTGAAGCCGGGATTGACGAACAGCGCGCGGCGTCCGGTTTCCGGATGGGTGATGACCACCGGATGGCGGGCGCGATTTCGCCCGTCGAAGTCGCCGCGCGCGAGCTGGGCGGGGTCGTAGGTACCGCTCGCGCGCGCCGCGACC
>CAXMQD010000497.1:0-6987 GCA_964194965.1 uncultured Acidimicrobiia bacterium
CTGGAATTCCCGGTGTTGAATGTCGATAGTCCTGCCCGCCCGCGTCACCCTCCGGGCCAAGAGATCCATCTCCAAGTCCGCCACGCGCAGGTTCGTGACAACCTTGTCCTCGGCGCCGGTGCGGCGAACCAGCGCATCCAATCGCGCGAGAAGCTCGGAAAACGCGAACGGCTTGACCAGATAATCGTCGCCGCCCGCCTTGAGTCCCGTCACACGGTCGTCTACTTTTCCGAGCGCGCTCAGCACAAGGACCGGCGTCCGGTCGCCTTCATTTCGCAACGTCGGAATCAGCGTCAGACCCTCGAGGCCCGGAAGCATTCGATCCACGATGATCGTGTCGTGGGCGCCGCCCAGTGCCCGTGCCAGGCCCTCGGGTCCGGTCGCGGCAACATCGACGACGTGCCCGCTCTCGGTCAACCCCTTGCGGATATAGCCGGCCATTTCGAGATCGTCTTCGATGACTAAGACACGCATGACCCGAACCTATACGGTACCCAAGAAGAAGTGAAGTCGCGCAATCGGAACCCGTGTCACTGTTGCGAAACAGGCCCAATAGGCCCATTCATTTTGATGACGGACATCATAAGATCATATAATGCTCTAGCCGGATTGGCGTCGGGCCGGCCGGGTTAGCAGCGCCGGCAACACCACCAGCGTGCACAGCATGGTCAGCGAAATCGCGATGGTCAGCAGGATCCCCATGCTGGCAGTGCCGCGATGGCTGGACAGCGCCAGCGCCCCGAACGAGCCGATCGTGGTCAGCGCGCTGAACAAGACCGCGCGCGGGGTCGAGGTCGAGAGCAGCCCGGCGGCGCCGGTGGCGCGCGCCCGGATCACCATGTGGATGCCACTGGCGACCCCGAGGCCGAACAAGAGCGGCAGCACGATCACGTTGGCGAAGTTGAAGGGAATGTCGAACGCTACCGTGGCGCCGACGGTCAGCAGCGCGGCCAGCACCAGGGGCGCGAGCACCATCAAGCTGTCCGAGGCACTGCGCAGCACCACGAGCAGCAGCAGCACGATCAGGATCAGGGCATAGGCCGCCACCTCGCCAAAGGCCTGGATCACGGCACGTCCGGCTTCGGTGATGGTCACCGGCGCGCCGGTCGCCTCGGGCGCGAGCGCGCGCACCGCATCGACGAAGCGGCCGCGCGCCTCGGGCACCCGAAGGTCCTCCGCCGGCAGCACCTCGACCCGAACCCGGCCGTCCGCGGTCAGATAGCGCAAGCGCAGGGCCTCGGGCAGATCGTCGAGGGTGACGCGGTCGGCCTCCAGCGCCGCGCCCAGCGCCTCCAGACGACCCGGCAGTCCGGCCAACCAGAGTCCCTCGAGTGCCGCGAGCACCGCGGGACTCCAGTCGCCGTTATTTTCGGCAAGCCGGTCGAGCGCACTGGCCAGGCGGCGGGCGGCGGGGGCGCCTTCGGTCAATTCGAGTGCCGCGCGCAGGCCGCCGAGCGCCGCCCGATTCTGCTCCGGGCCCGGCGCCGGCAGCGCCGCGGCGCCAAGGAACAGCGGCCCCAGGAACAGCGGCCCCAGGAACACCGCCATCTCGTCGATCGTGGCAAGTTTGTCGTCCTGATCCGCCGGCACAAAGTCCGCGATCGTCCGGGCCGAGGCGACCTCGGGCAGCGCCGCCAGGCGTGCCGCCAGCTCCGCGCCGGCCTCGAGAGAGGGCGCGAGCACGGCGGCGCCGTAAGGCGTCACGCGCGGGTCGTCGAACAGCTCGAACAGCACCGCCACCGATTCCGCCGCCGGGTCGCGCAGGTTAAGCGGATCGTCGTCGAAGCGGGCGAAGGGCAAGAGCGCGGCCGCGCCCAGCCCGAGCGCGAGCGCGCCGCCGATCACCCGGCGCGGCCGCCGAGTCACCAGGCGCTGCAGGCGGTCGCCGAGCGGAGCACCCAGGGCCCGGCCGCGCGGCTTGAGCGGTACCAGGCTCAGGATCGCCGGCAGCAGAGGCAGATTGGCGAACAGCGCGATGAACATGCCTGCCCCGGCGATCAAACCCAACTCGGACACCCCGCGGTAGGCGGTCGGCAGGAACGAGAAGAAACCGATCGCCGCCGCGACGGCACACAGCGTCAAAGCGCCGCCAACCCCGCGCGCCGCCTCGGCCAGCGCATCCTCCTCCCCCAGGGCCGGCCCGGCCCCCGCGCTCTCTGGATCGACACTTGCCCTGGCCTCTACTGCTTCGCGGTAGCGCAGGCAGAAATGAATGCCGAAATCGACGCTCAGGCCGATGAACAGCACCGCGAAGGCGACCGAGATCAGGTTCAACTCGCCGATCGCCAGGGTCGCGAAGCCCGCGGTCCAGATGAGCCCCGCGATCAGGGTAACCAGGGTCGCGGCGACCAAGCGCAACGAGCGCAGGCCGATCACCAGGAGCCCGGCGACCAGGGCCGCGGAGATCATCCCGACCAGGCCCATGCCGTCGCGCAGGCTGTGAAGTTCGTCCTGGAACATGACGGCGTCGCCGGTCAGGCGCACGCGCACGCCGTGCTCCGCGGTCAGGCCGAGCGCGGCGGCCTGCGCGCGCAAACCCGAGATCGCCTTGGCCGCCGGCTCCAGCGACGTAAAATCGAGTACCGGCCTGACGGTGATGAAGCGGCGCCTGTCGGCCGGCGCCGGGACCTCCCCGGACAGCAGCGCCTGCCAGGCTAGAGGGCGCGCCGGTGCTCCCCCCTTGCGTTCGGCGGCCAGAGCCTCGGCGGTTTCGGAGAAACTGTCCAGCGCGCGGCCGAGCGCGGCAACGGCATCCAGGTCACCCTGGTCCAGCGCCTGGCGCAGCACGCCGGCGAGCCCGCGCAGCGAGGGATCGGCGGCGAGTGCCGCAAGCAAGGGCTGAACCTCGGCCAGGCGGTCGCCAAACGCCGCCAGTTCGGCGGGTTCCAGGTACAGCAGCCCATTGCGCCGGAAGAACGGCTCGCCGTCGGGATAGAAGACCTCGCCGAACAGTTCGGGCCGGGCGGCCAACGCCGCCGCCAGACGCTGGGCGCCGCGGTCGGCGAGGTCGGGCGTCGCCGCCTCGACGACCACGATCAGCGTGTCCCATAACTGCGGAAATGCCTTGTTCAGGGCCCGGTCGTAGCGCCGGAACGGCAACTCCTCGGACAGCATATCCGTGGTGTTGGTGTTGATCCCGATATGGGTGATGGTGAACTGCGCCGCGCCGGCGGTCAGCAGCAGCGCGAGTGCAAGCACCGCAATCGCCGATCTCCGCACCAGCCGGATCCAGCCGGCCAGCAGTCGGCGGCCAGGGTGCCTGTCGGGGAAGCTCGGGGCCGTAGCGGAGTTTTCGCGCAAGACTTTGGCGCCCTTTGAACTTTCGCGCTTATATCGCTCGATCCACGGCTTGACAACGCCGCGCCCGGGACGCCGCCTCTCGAATTGCCGAAACAGGGTTAGGCAGTAGTTAAGAATTGATTTGGCAAGATAGCGGCCGAATCTCAAGAGGGACCCAGATAACCATGGTCGATAAGACGAACAGGCGGCATAACGCAGCCAAAAAAACCGCCGCCGGAACACCGGCCGCCAAGGCCGCAACAGAAATCCTCGCCGTTACCCTGGAAGAAATGGCCGGGCGGCGTATCGCCGGCGGCCGGGATACCGAGGCTGCGGCGGCCGCGGCGGCCGAAGCGCCCGAAAATCGGTATCCGGACTGGACACTGGCCCTTGTGGCCGCGAACGACGACCACGCCCCGGCAGGGTCCGAATCCGATACCCGGGGCAAGATCGACCCGTATATGCACACCGTCGAAATCGGCGATTGCGGCCCGTGGTTCAGTGCCAATGAGCCTTAATAATAACTCATAGAGACGGCTTCTACGATTGACCGGAACCGGCGGCCCGCAGCGGCGCCGTACGGACCCACCATCCCGGCCGGGTCGCGGCCATGCGGCGCGCCGCCGCGGTCGCGGCCGCCTCCACCATGTAGAGGCCGAAACAGGTCGCGCCGCTGCCCGACATGCGTGCCAACATGCAGCCGGCGGTATCGCGCAGCGTCGCCAGCACCTCGCGTATTTCCGGCATCTCTGCCATCGCCGGGGCCTCGAGATCGTTGCGGCAGGCCGCCAGGCGCGCGGCCAATGCGCGCAGCTCCGAGATCGGCTCGCGCCAGCGCGTGGGCGAGGAGAAAGCGCCTTGGCGTGCCGCGAACACGGCCGCGGTGGATAGCGGGGCCCCGGGATTGGCCAGGACCAGCCAGGCCGGCGGTAGCGCGGGTGCGGCAACGATCCGCTCGCCGATACCGGCCACGAAGCTCGGCCGCCCCGCCAGGCAGACCGGCACATCGGCGCCGAGCGAAGCCGCCAATTCATAAAGCTCGTCCCGCGGCGCCTCGATGCCCCAAAATTCGACCAGGCCGTCGAGCGCCGCCGCGGCATCGGCGGAGCCGCCGCCCAGGCCGGCGGCGACCGGCAACCTCTTGTCCAGCCGTAGCCGCGCCCCCGCCTCGATGCCATAGCGCGCGGCCAGGGCGCGCGCCGCCGCGATCACCAGATTGTCGCCCGCCGCCGCCCGCAGGGCCGGGGCGAAGGGGCCGTCGATTTCGAGGACAATTTTAGGCCCCGATTGAGGCCCAGGCGCGATCTCGAGCCCATCGCCGATACCGGCGAAGACGATCAGGCTGTCGAGCTCGTGGTAACCGTCGCCGCGGCGGCCGGTGACGTGGAGGGTCAGGTTGATTTTGGCCCAGGCCGTGCGCCGGACCGGATCTAGATCCGCTCGAGGCGCGGCCATGGTACTAGGTTTCTTCGGGCGTCTCGCCCAGACCGCTGTCGATTTTCTTTTCGATCGTCGATGCCTCGGCCTCCTCCGGCCCGAGGCTGAGCGCGCGGCGCCACTGGAAGCGCGCCTCCTGTTGCCGGCCGACACGCCAATAGGCGTCACCTAGGTGGTCATTGATGACCGGGTCCTGCGGCCGCAACTCGACCGCTCGCTCCAAATAGGTCACGCCCTTGTCGTATTCGCCAAGCCGGAAATAGACCCAGCCCAAGGAGTCGACGATATAGCCGTCGTCGGGACGCAGCTCGACGGCGCGCACCAGCATGCCCTTGGCGCGATCCAGGTGCAGCTTTTTCTCGATCCAGGAATAGGCGAGATAGTTCATCACGAAGGGCTGCTCGGGCTCGAGATCGAGCGCTTTCAGGAAATCCGCTTCCGCGAACTCCCAGCTTTCGGTGCGCTCGCGCGTGATGCCGCGGAAGTAGAAAATAGTCCAGTGCTCGCGCCGTGGCTCCCCTAGGCGTTCGATAGCCCGGTCATAGGCGGCGGTCGCTTCCTCGAAGCGCTCCTTGGCGCGCAGCATGTTGCCCAGGCGGAACAGCGGCTCGAAGCGGTCCGGCCGCACCTCGGCCAGGCCTTCGAGCTCGGCGATCGCTTCCTCGGTGGCGTCGAGCCGTTCCAGCTCTTCCGCGATGCGCAAGCGCACCATCCAACTGAACGGCGAGTCCTCGGAAACCTCGCGATATACGGTGATCGCCTCGCGGCTACGGTCCTGACTTTGAAGAATCTCGCCGACCAGGATCCGCGCAATATCGAAGTCGGGTTTCAGGCGCAGCGCCAAATGAGCGTGGATCAGCGCAATCTCTTCGGCGCGCTCCTTGGACAGCAGACTGGCCAGGTTGAACAGGGCCTCGGCCACGCCCTGGACGGCATCGGCGACCACGGGTTCCGGTATCAGGTTCGCATCGACGCGCTGCAGGGCGGCGGTCACCAGCAAGGAATTCGGGCTCTGCTCCAGGAACGCCTGGTAAATTTCGCGCGCGCGATCGGCATCGCCGCTACGTTGGAAGAAGTTTCCAGCCACCAGCGCGAGGCGCAGGCTCGGCTGTTCGGCGAGGGTCAGAACCGCATCATAAGCCTCGCGCGCCTCGGCCTCACGCCCGCCCACGTCCTGCATCAGCGCCACATGCAAGCCGTGGAACACACCGAAACCGTTCCTGTCTTTGAGCGGCGCGGCCGCAGCGAGCGCGCCGTCCACGTCGCCTTTTGCGATTTTTAGCCAAGCGCCGACCAAGGGCACCGTCACCGCGCTCAAGCCCTTCTCCGGCAGACTGGCCATTGCCGCCTCGGCCGCCTCGGGCGCGCCACGCAGGATCGCGTCGACCGCCAACGTCAGCCCCGCCAGGCCGTGTTCCGGACTGCGGACGGCGATGCGTCCGGCGAGGTCGACCGCCTCGATATGGCGGCCATTGCCGGCGACCAACAGAAAGGTGCGGCCGAGGAGCTCCTCGTTGTCGGGGTCGTAGGCCAAGCTCTCGAGCATGAAATCGGCCGCCACCGAAAGATCCCGCTGGCTGCCGGCGTAGAGCCCGGCCAGGTAGGAGCCATAGGGCGAGCCGCCGAGGGGCAGCGCATCGCTGCCGACTTGGCCGACTGCCGCGGCGATCAAGACCGGACCGGCGGTCCGGCTGCCGCCGCTCGGCTGATTACCCACGGCGCAGGCAGACAGGCCCAGGGCCAGGGCCAATGCGGCCAGGTAGCCCGGGGCGCGGCTCGGGAAACTATTCGGAGTGTTGGCTTGCGGCAAGACGCTCTCCTCGATGCCAATTCTACCCGACGCCAAGGCCGCGCCACAATGGCGGATCGGCCCGGCGAACCGGCTCCCCGAACTAGCCCCCACCGGCGCGCTCACATGTTCGGATAGTTGGGCCCACCGCCGCCTTCGGGGGTGACCCAGTCGATGTTCTGGCTGGGGTCCTTGATGTCGCAGGTCTTGCAGTGCACGCAGTTCTGCGCGTTGATCTGCAGGCGCGGGTTGGCGCCATCGTCGTCGCGCAAAATCTCATAGACCCCGGCCGGGCAGAAACGCTGCTCCGGCGCGTCGTAGAGCGCCAGGTTGTGGGCGACCGGCACGGCCGGGTCCTTGAGCCGCAGGTGCACCGGCTGGTCTTCCTCGTGGTTGGTGTTGGACAGGAACACCGAGGAGTTGCGGTCGAACGACACCACGCCGTCGGGCTTGGGGTAGTCGATCTTCGGCATGGTATTGGC
>CAXMQD010000498.1:0-2525 GCA_964194965.1 uncultured Acidimicrobiia bacterium
GAGCTGCCCGCGGATTTTACGCCGGAAAACACCGACGGCGAGGTCGAATCGTTTGCGCTCTGGCCGATCGAAGAGGTCTTGGCGCGGGTTCGCGCCGGCGAGGATTTCAAGTTCAACGTCGCGCTCGTCGTGATCGATCTCGCAATCCGCCACGGCCTGATCGCCCCCGACGATCCGGACTACCAGGAAATCTGCGAAGGCCTGCGGTTCGCGGAATAACGGCGAGACCTTTGACCGGTCACACGGCTCCTTTCCGGTAGGAGCGCTTGGCGGCGATTTTGCCGTCGCGCAGGGTGAGCACGTCGACCAGGTGGGCCTCGTAGGGCTTGCCGCCCACCGGGGTGCCGGTGGTGACCGCCTCGACCACCGCGATCTCCGGGGTGACGTAGCGGCGGAGCTCCACGAAGTGCAGGTCCGGGACCCGGGCGAATATCTTGGCGGCCAGCGCGCGTGCCGCCTCGTGCCCGATGGCGCGCTCGCCGCAGGGCTCGGTGCCGAACGAAGCCTCGAACACCACGTCGTCGGTGAACATCTCGACGATGCCGTCGACATCGTGGTTGTCCCAGACCGAATTGAACCGCGCCACGAAGGCCTCGCCGTCGAAATCGCTCATGATCGTCTCCCGGTTGACTGCGATCTTCGATCATCCCATCGCAATTCGGCCTGAAGGTCCAGCGGTTTGCGGACCGGCCGATCATTTTGCGACGGGCCGCGACTCCGGCATGGCGCTCAGGAGGCGGGCGAAGACATCGCGCAACGTCTTCGCCTCCGCCGCGTCGATGTGGCGGGCGAAGTGGTCTTGGATGCAGTCGGCATAGACCGGCCACATGCGCCGGCGCAGCTTGGCGCCCTCGGCGGACAGCACCGCGTAGGCGCCGCGCCGGTCGCCCGGGACCGCCGCGCGGTGCAGCAGGCCGGCGGCCTCCAGGCGGTCGACCAGGCGGGTCAGGTTGCTGCGGCTCAACACCACCGCCCGGGACAATTCGGCCATGCGCAGGCGGCGCCGGGGCGCCTCTTCCAGCGCGAATAGGACGTCGTACCATCCGAGCGGCGGCAATTCGGCCCGCGCTAAATCCCGCTCGATCGCCTCGACCAGGATGGTATGCGCCGTCAGGAAGGCCCGCCAGGCGGCGGTCCCCAAGGCATCCGGACTCTTGGACATAACGGAGTGTCGCAGAAAATAGTTGCAATCACAACCACATTACCCGATATTGATAGTTGCTATTGCAATTATCCTAATTGCGATTATGCGAAAAGAGGAGACTGGAACCATGGTTGCCAAAATCACCCGCGAAGCGCTCGCCGCGAAGCTCGAACAAGGGGCGCCGGTCACGCTGGTCGAGGCCCTGCCGGCGACGTACTACCTGGACCGGCACCTGCCCGGCGCATTGAACCTGCCTCACGATCGGGTCGACGCCCTGGCCCCGGCACTGCTGCCCGACAAATCCGCCGAGATCGTCGTTTACTGCGCGAGCGGGCCGTGCAGGAACTCGGCAATCGCCGCCGCCCGGCTGGCCGAGCTCGGCTACGAAAAGGTGCGCGACTATCACGAGGGCAAGGCCGACTGGATCGCGGCCGGCCTGCCGACCGAAAGCGGTGCCGGCCGCGAGGTCGCCTAATACCAATGCGGCGCCGGCCGCGGCGGAACGCGGGGAGGGGCGGGTCCGCGCCGCCCTTCCTGCTTCCCCGGGATCATCTGCCCGAAATCGCCAGAGGCTGGACCAGAGGCTGGACCAGAGGCTGGACCAGAGGCTGGACCAGAGGCTGGACCAGAGGCTGGACCAGAGGCTGGAAATAACCCGGCTTGGAGTCGGGTTTCATGGGTACGGCCATCCGCGTCGGTGGCGATGTATCCCCTGTGCGCGCGGTTGAAATGCGCTAGAATGGCGCCTGCGCCGGATATCCGCGCGCGCGGGCATCAATCCTCAGGACAGGGTGGCGACGTCATGCGAAATTACCTTCACATCAATCTCGGCGATCGTTCGGTAGAAACCGAGGAACTGCAGGGTGAGGCGGCGATCCGCCTCGGCCGCTATCACATCGTCAAAACCCTGCTCGAGCGCGGGGCCGCGACCGTCGACCCCTTGTCGCCGGACAACCCGCTGATCTTTTCCGCCGGGCCCTTCTCCGGCTCCAGCTTCTCCAACGCGAACCGCTTGAGCGTGGGGTGCAAGAGCCCGCTGACCGGCGGCATCAAGGAGTCCAACTCCGGTGGCACCTTCGCCTTCGCGCTGGGCCAGTTGAAGCTGGCCGGGCTCACACTCTACGGCGCCGCGGACGACTGGGTGGTCATCCATATTCCCAAGGAGGGCGAGATCAGTTTCGACGACGCCAGCCCCTACCTGGGCAAGGGCAATATCGAGGCCGCGGAGCTGCTGCACGAGAAGTACGGCAAAAAGGTCAGCCTCGGTATCTGTGGGCCGGTCGGCGAATACCTCGGCCTGGTGGCGGGCATCGCCTTTACCGACCCCGAGGGGCGGCCGGTGCGCCTGGCCGCACGCGGTGGCGTGGGTGCGGTCATGGGC
>CAXMQD010000499.1:0-4358 GCA_964194965.1 uncultured Acidimicrobiia bacterium
TAGCGGCCCGATCTTGGGTGGCGCCGGTGCCGATATTCTAATTGGCGACCCGGGCGGTGCCGAGTTCTCTGGCCAATTCAACATCGCGCTTGCGGTTGACGTAACCGGCAGTATCGGGCCGGACAATATAGCAACACTGAACGCTGCGGCGGAAGACTTGGTCCAGCAGATCATAGATCGGGGTGTCGCCGACAGGACGGTCATTCACCTCATTACCTTCGCGGTCAGGTCCGATCAGACCACACCTGGGCTTGAGTTCGGCAAGACATTCACCTGGGACGGCAGCCAGTTCGTGGCGGCGGATGGTCAGACTCTTGCGGGTGCGATCGATGGCGAAGTGGCCGATCCGATCGGCAGCACCGACTTCGAGCCGCCGCTACAGGACGCCGCTAACTTCTTCAACGGACTCAACGGGGATACCGGCCCAAACGACGATGACGTTAACCCAATATTCTTCCTGACCGATGGGCAAGACAACTCCGGTCCCGGTGGCTCATTTAATCCGGATGCCGTGCCGGATCTCTACGGACCCACGGGTCTGATTGTCCAGGAGGATCTCCAGGTCCGCGTGTTCGGCATAGAGTCATTCGGCGGCATCGATTCCGGGTTCGATCCGGACCAGCTCAACTTGCTGGACGACGGCCTCCCCCCGCAGCCCGGCGAGGCGCTCCATGAGGGCCGGGGTCCGCTCGTCGACCGTGTCGAAGCGGACATCGCCGTCATCGGGTTTGATGACCTCGACACCGCCTTGACGGATGAGCTGCTCGCATCCCTGCTGGAGGAGGTCGGCAGCGATGTGATGCGCGGCGGGGACGGAAACGACATCATCTTCGGCGACCTAGCCAATACCGGCGCCTTGGCGTTGGCCGAGGGAATTGACCTTCCACTCGGATCGGGCTGGTTGGTTTTCGAGGCGCTAGAGGCAGGTCAGAGCACGTCCTCTCCTGGTTGGGATCGCGGCGACACGATTTCCTATCTCCGCGATTCGGCCAACTGGTCGAACCTCATCGGCGTGGGCCGTGGCGAAGGTGATACTATCGATGCCGGTGCCGGCGACGACGTGATTCTCGGCCAAGGCGGCGGCGACAGCCTCATCCGCGGACCCGGGGCCGCCACCCTCGTCTATACTCTCACCGCGGACGAAGGCGACGACGAGATCTTCGACTTCTCGACGAATGAAGGGGATCTGCTGGCTTTCGTGAACGTATTGGACGCGGACTCGTCGGGCACCATCGGCATCGAAGATGTGGTCGACAGCTTCGTCGATGGTGGCGGTGCCGGGGCTGTCGATACGCTGGTGTTGGGAAGCGGCACCACGATCATGGTCACCGATGTGAATGGGACCCTGACCGATTTGGCTTCCCTCGAAGCCAACGCTTTGATCAACGGTGCCCTAGCATAACGAGTGATCGCCGACTTATTTCTCTATTGCAACGACACGACCTAGAGTTCTTTTCCCTCGAAGGGGTGGCGGCCGTCGCGGTGTTCGATCTCGACGACCCAGAGGTCGGGGTCGCGCGCGAGCGCGCGGGCGATGTGTTCGTCGGCCTCCACTTCGGGCACCGGCTCGCCCTTGAAGGCGGCCAGCCAGCCGAGTGCGC
This sequence comes from uncultured Acidimicrobiia bacterium, assembly GCA_964194965.1. Taxonomy (GTDB): domain Bacteria; phylum Pseudomonadota; class Alphaproteobacteria; order Kiloniellales; family J153; genus JACZVL01. The sequence continues at coordinate 1,602 of CAXMQD010000499.1, forward strand.
CGTCGAGGTCGCGCGCCTGGCTCAACACCCGGCAGCCCCGATCCAAGAGATTGAGCTTGAGCATCAGGGTGCCGCCTTTGAGGTCGCCCTTGTGGGCCACGGTCGCCGGAATCCCTTCGACCAGGCATTGCCGGATGTGGGCCATGACCCAGACCTCGGTTGGCAGGCGGTCGTCATGCAAGGGCGCGGCCCTCCCGGGAATTCAGGGACCGCCGAAGGTTGGGCGGCCGGGAGTGCCGCAATGCCTCAAAATGTTGCGTTGTGCAAGCGGTTCACGGACGCGGCGTGCTTTGGCGACCGACGGTCTCTGGTCCCTCGCCGCCGTAACGGGTCGCAAGATAACCGATCAACAGCCCGACCAGGGCGCCCTCCAGGGCGAACCAAAATGGCGAGGTCAGCATGCCCTCCGTACCAAACACGGCGACCATCATGTCCTTCATGGTGTCGTAGGCGAAGAAGGTCAGCACGAAGTTCATCCAGGCGCCGAGCATCGGTGCACCCACCCACCACGGCATCGGAAGCTTGAGCACGGGGTGATAGGTGAATACGCCGAACATGCCGATGATCGCGCCCAGCGTCGTATACCACAGCAGAATTCCCCAGCGGATCAGCCAGCCCGCCTCCGGCACGAAGAACGGCAGGAAAATAAATCCAGCCAGGCCGATCGCGAAGCCGACGCCCTTGCCGATCGCGATCCGGGTAATCAAAGAGGGTTTCTCGAACATCCGCACCTCCGATGAGTTCGATGACGTTCCGGATCTACCGGATCGGGACACTCTAGGTGACATCGGTCTGCCTGGCGATGAGATAGATCAAATTTTCGATTCCCAAAAGCGCCGAGGCCTGCGCATGACCGAACGCTACTGGGACAAACACAATGACCCGACCTGGACCGCGGCGGTGAAATGAGATGTACTCAATCCACAGTGTCACCCTCGGGCTTGACCCGAGGGTCCAGCGTTACCGCGCCCTTAGATGCTCGGGTCGCGTCCGAGCATGACAGAGAAAATTCGGGCAGTGGCAAAGGGCTTCGTCACCCGGAACACCGCGTTCATGCCGCTTTTTTGTTCCGTCGTCGTATCTATCGCTCGCGCAGCAGGTGAGGCTAGTCGAGGTTCCAACCCAATGACCAAGATCGCAGATAGAAACTTGGTTCTTTGCCCGGGCTTCATGAACGATCGGGGGCTTTGGGCGCGCATGGAGACGGGGCTTGCGGCCCTGAGCCGCTGCCACTTCGCGGACCTCGGCCAGGATGCCTCCCTGGCTGACATCGCCCGCCGGGTGCTAGCCGCCGCGCCCGCGAAGTTCGTTCTGATCGGCTTTTCCATGGGCGGCTACGTCGCCCGCGAAGTGATCAAGCAAGCGCCTCTCCGGGTCACCGGCCTGGTCCTGATGAACACCTCCGCCCGGCCCCACGGGGCGAACAAGGTCGAGCGGAACCGTGGGATCATCGGCGTGACCAAAGAGCGGGGTTTCCGCGGTCTCTCCCAAACGGCATTGCGGAATACCCTGCATCCGGACCGACGGCATGATGACAGCCTGCTTCATGTGTTACGGGACATGGCGCTGCGCATGGGCGAAGCCGCATTCCTCAGGCAGCTCGCTCTCGAGCGCCCGGACGGCCGCCCGAACCTGAAGGACATCGAATGTCCCACGCTGATAGTCTGGTCGCGCCAGGACGGACTCCGTTCCCTGGACGAAGCGCGGGAGCTGTCCAACGGCATCGCGAATGCGCGCTTGGCAATCATCGAAAACTGCGGCCACATGACGCCTTTGGAGCAGCCCGACGAGCTGTTACGAATCTTGCGCAACTGGCTCGCGGATGCGGGCCTCTAGACCCTCCCGCTGAATTCGTCCGACGATGGTGCTCGGGTCGCGCCCCAGCATGACAGAGAAAATTCGGGCGGCCCCTCCCCTCCCTCACGTCACCCGGAACACCGCGTTCATGCCGGCTTCCATGTGCTCGAGGATGTGGCAGTGGAACAGCCAATCGCCGGGATTGTCGGCGACGAAGGCGAGCTCGGCGGTCTCGTCGCGCTCGAGCAGCACGGTATCGAGCCACTCGCGGCGCGGGGTGGGCCGGCCGTTGCGCGAGATCACCCGGAACGAGAAACCATGCAGATGCATGGGATGGGGGAACGCCGTGTCGTTGCGCAACGCAAGCACCTGTGTGCGGCCGCGCTCGAAGGTCAAGAGCGGCGGCATGTCGACCCGGTGCGCCGCGATCCCGTTGAGCGCCCAGACCTTGCCGAGCCCGGCGAGTTCGCGAATGCCGAGTTCCTCGCCGTTCAGGATCGCGCTCCGCAGGGAGCCCATGGCGCCGCCGGCGAGTACGATCTCGTGGCGCCGGGCGCCCGCGAGGTCCGGTTCCGGCAGGCGGTTGGCGGCCAGCGCCATGGGCGCATCGAGCGGCGACGCGCGCAGCGGCGGCGCGTCCTGGTAGACCAGGTCGAGGAATTTGTAGGAGGAACGGCTGTTGTAGTCGTCGATCACCGCGAAGCTGGCGCCCGGATCGCCGGCCATGTCGAGAATCAGATCGGCGCGGCCGGCCGGCGGCAACACGACCCGGCCGCCCGCGGCCTCGTGGGGCGCGACCGGCTGGCCGTCGAGCGCGATCACCCACGGCCGGTGGCCCTCGAAGCGCAGCGCGAAGATGCGCGCATTCGCGGTGTTGATCAGGCGCAGGCGCAGGCGTTCTCCGGCGCGTACGGAAAATTGACCGCTGTCGCGGCCGTTGAGGGTCGCCAGGTTGCCCAG
>CAXMQD010000500.1:0-4649 GCA_964194965.1 uncultured Acidimicrobiia bacterium
GCCGGGGTAGCTTTCCGCGATCAGCGCCCGCATGGCGGCCTCGGCCTCGCGGTCGGCCACCGTCACCGGGCTCTCGTCGTCCTTGCGCTCGATCTCGATCGCGCCACGGAAGTAATGGCGCGCGATCTCTCCGGCCGCGTCGGCCAGGCGCTCGGCGAGCGTCACGAAAGCCTCGGGGCAGGACTCGCGCGGGTCGGTCTCGGTCATTATCAAGGACGTTTGGTATTATTCCGGCAGCGCGGCGGGGTCGTCGCTCAGGCCGCGCAGGTGGGCGATCAAATCGGCGCGCTGTTCCGGTTTCTTGATTCCGGCGAAGGACATCTTGGTGCCCGGCGCCCAGTCCTTGGGTTTGGCCAGAAAGGCATCCAGATTGTCGTAGCTCCAGGTCTCGCCGGACTTGCCCATGAGTGCCGGAGAATAGGTAAAACCCGCCACCGAGGCGATCGGGCGGTCGACCAAATCCCAGAGGTTGGGTCCGATCTTGTTTTTGCCGCCCTTGTCCAGGCTGTGGCAGGCGGTGCACTTTTTGACCGCCTTCCCGCCGGCGGCCGGATCGGCCGCGGCGAGCAACGCGGTCACGCCGGGCGCCGCCTCGGCGGACGCGGCCTCCGTTGCCGCGGCCTCCGCCGGCTCGGCCTCTGCCGCCGCCACCACGTAGGCGCGGACTTCGTCATGGTGCCGCGGAATGATCTCATTGGCGATGAAGCTGGACAGCGAGACGACCAGCGCCACGGTCAACAGCACGCCGACGATCTTGGTGAACTCGATGGAGTTCATGTTCGCACCCTTGCAGCCCTGAAATTGCTGCGGGACAATAGCTCCGCGCCCCGGGTGGTTCAATAGCGCGGGCGCTGGATACATCGGACTGATATCAACAGCCTTTGGTAGTAAGACGTCCCTCTCATGAGCCTTCCCCGGTCCCCCATCGTCCTAATCCCGGCTCGTCTGGCCGCAAACCGTCTGCCCGGCAAGCCGCTCGCGGATATTCACGGCCTGCCGATGATCGTCCACGTCTGGCGCCGGGCCATGGCGGCGGAGTTGGGGCCGGTGGTGGTGGCCTGCGCCGAACTGGAAATCGCGAAGGCAGTAGAGGCGGCGGGCGGGCGCGCGATCTTGACGCGGCCGGATCACGGTTCGGGCTCGGATCGGATTTTCGAGGCGCTCGAGACGCTGGACCCGGAAGGCCGCCACGATGCGGTGATCAACCTGCAGGGCGATCTGCCGACCATCGCGCCCGAAGCGCTGCGCGCCGTGCTCGCGCCGCTCGCCGATGCCGCGGTCGATATTGCGACCCTGGTGGCCGAGATCACCGATCCGGCCGAGCGTGCCGATCCCAACGTGGTCAAGGCCGCGCTCGCCTTCCCGGATGCTGGAGAGGGCAGTGCGGGGGCGGGCAGTGCGGGGGCGGGCGGCCCAAACCGGCCAGCTATCGCCCGCGCGCTCTATTTCAGCCGCGCGCCGGTGCCCTGGGACGGCGGCGATCCGGCCAAGCCGCTGTACCACCATATCGGGCTCTACGCCTATCGCCGCGCGGCGCTCGAACGCTTCGTGGCGTTGCCCGCCTCGGGTCTGGAGCGGCGCGAGCGTTTGGAGCAACTGCGCGCGCTCGAGGCGGGCCTGCGCATCGACGCGGCGCTCGTTGACACGGTTCCGCTCGGCGTCGATACTCCCGCCGACCTGGCACGCGCCCGCGAATTCCTGGCGCCGCGGGACGTATGAGACCGGGCTTTTTCACGACCCCATTCAGAGACATAAAGAGCTTTCGACGCCATGACCGAGGCCGCTGATCCGAGCAATACAATTTCCTTCCAGGGTTCTCTGGGGGCCAACTCGGACGTGGCCTGCCACGCGGTCTATCCCGAGATGACGACCTTGCCATGCGCCTCCTTCGACGAAGCTTTCGCGGCGGTCGGCGACGGACGCGCGCGCCTCGCCATGATCCCCATCGACAACTCCAGCGCCGGGCGCGTGGCCGATATCCATCACCTGATGCCCGATTCCGGCCTGCACATCATCGGCGAACATTTCCAGAAAGTGGATTACCATCTGCTCGCGCCCGAAGGCGCCACCATGGACACGGTGAAGGAGGTGCACAGCCACGTACAGGCGCTCTCCCAATGCCGGAAATACATCCGTGCGGCGGGAATCAAGCCTATCCTTCACGCGGATACGGCGGGCGCCGCCGCCGATATTGCCGAACGCGGGGATATCAGCCAAGCGGCCCTGGCCACCGAGTTGGCCGGTGAGATCTACGGGCTCCAGAGCCTTGAGATCGATGTTCAGGATACCGAACACAACACCACCCGCTTCATCATCATGTCCAAGGAGCCGGTCGATCCCGATCCGGCCGAGGGGCCGGTGATCACCACCTTCGTGTTTCGGGTACGCAGCGTGCCGGCGGCGCTCTACAAGGCGCTGGGCGGCTTCGCGACCTGCGGGGTCAATATCACCAAGCTGGAAAGCTATATCATCGACGCAAGCTTCACCGTGGCCCAGTTCTACGCCGACGTCGAAGGCCACCCGGACCAGCGCCTGGTGCGGCTCGCTCTTGAGGAGCTCGGTTTCTTCTCCCGCGAGGTCAAGATCCTCGGCGTCTATTCGGCCAACCCGTTTCGGCAGACCGGCGTCGAAGGCGCGGGCTGAGCAGACCCGGTGCGCAGTTCCAGCGCCGCTTATACCAAGTCTCTTTGATATTAGGTTCTCGGTCGCGGCGCGGCCGATTGGTACGCGCTGCCCCCGGCGCCGCCCTGATGGCCGCAAAGGCCCGGTGAGCGCGGGTTTTGGGGCGACTAGCCGGTCAATCCACAAGCCGGGCGTTAACCATGTCTGTTAATATTGATATAATTTTCATAAAAATTAATCTAGATTTTAGAATAGAAATAAGCGATAAATAAATACGCCAATGCTGTATGGGGCAGAGTTGGCGTGTTTTGTGGTTAATAGCTTCCACTAATACTTTAATCGCAAGCTGATAAATAAAAACTTTAGATGGGGTTTTTGGGGATGTTAAGTGTATCAGCAGGCGTAGTCGCCCTTCTCGTGACGCTTTGTGCGTTCGTTTATTTCGGGATCAACAGTTTGCTCCTATGGAAGCTGGCGATAGAGGGACCGGAGACCCGCCGGGTCCTGGGGCTGCCGCTGCTGCCGGCGTTCCTGGAAAACACGGGGATTCCGCTGGCGATCCTGGGCTTCTCCTTGCGCTCCACCGAGATGGTGGTGTTTTCGGGCCTGCTGATCTCGCTCGGCCTGCTGATGACCACGGAGAAATCGATCTGCTTGCATCCGGCGCTGGAGGCGACACTACTGCGCCTGGCGCTCGTGGCGCTTTGCGCGGTCGGTTGTTTCTACATCATCTTTTAATTCGGATTTCCCGGATGGATTGACTGCAAAACAACTTACTAATTCAATTCTTCTAAAAAAATCAACGAAGTAGCATCATCAAGCCGATTCTGGACCACCTCACGCGTCGAGTGACTCCGGAAGGCCTCCTTTACGGGTCGATTTCGACCGTCGCCTGAAACTCGACTTCCATGCCCGCAAGACCGCCCGGCACGAATAGTATGTCCGGCGAGGGTCGAGGTCTGCCGTCCCTTCGCGAAATTGGCTGCGCACCGGCTGTTCAATCGTAGATTCAGCCAATAGACTCAGGCGATCGCCATGCAACATCCCGATCGGGACCCGCGCCGGGCTGAGCTGGCCGAAGGCATCGCTCTATACCGGCTGCGGGATTGGTTTCATGTGTTTCATGGCGTGGGTCTTGAACCGGGATTTCCCGCCGGGGCTTCTTCAGTCCTGGTTCACCTTACCCTGGCCGCTGACGTGAGGACGGTGTCATGACACAAACCGCGATTCCCTATTTCTTCATGCGGGGAGGTACGTCGCGGGGGCCCTATGTCCGACGTGCCGACCTGCCCGAGGACCGCGGGACACTGGCTAAGGTTCTGGTTGCCGCGGTGGGATCCGGCCACCCGCTCAATATCGACGGAATCGGCGGTGGCGCGTCCGTGACCACCAAGGTCGCCATGCTGTCGAAAGGCAGCGATGGTTGGGCCGACGTCGATTATTTCTTCGCTCAGGTCAGTGTCGAGGACGGCCTGGTCGATTTCAAGCCAACCTGCGGCAACATGCTGTCCGCTGTCGGGCCGGCCGCCCTTGAAATGGGGTTGGTTCCGGCACGGGATGGCGAAACCGAAATCAAGATCCACGCCGTCAACACCGGGGCACGGATCGTCGCGATCGTCAAAACGCCGGGAGGTCTGGTCGACTACGAGGGCGCGACCGCGATCGACGGCGTGCCCGGAACCGCTGCCCCGGTGGCACTGAAATTCATGGATGTGGTGGGCTCGGTCACGGGGTCTTTTCTACCGACCGGCAATATTCGCGACACCATCGGCGATACCCAGGTGACTTGCATGGACGTAACCATGCCAATGGCGATAGCCCGGGCCGCGGATTTCGGCCTGACAGGTTACGAAAGCCGAGACGAACTGGACGCCAATCGAGACCTCCTCAATCGGATCGAGGCGATTCGGATCGAAGCTGGCGCAATAATGGGCATGGGCGAGGTATCTAAATCGGTTATACCGAAATTCGGTCTGCTTGCACCGGCCAGGGATGGCGGAACCATCACGGCGCGCTATTTCACGCCT
>CAXMQD010000501.1:0-2076 GCA_964194965.1 uncultured Acidimicrobiia bacterium
CGCGCCACCATTTCTCCTATTCTCGTCGCGGCTTTGTTGCTCATTCATCAGGGCACCTCGAAAAATGACGCAATTAGCGTGAAGCTTTACGTGTCGCGCGGTCTTCCGGACCGCGGCCAGGCTTAAGCCCGGGTTTTCCGGGTTTTCCCGTTCCCCGGCGGGCCTATCCCGATCTATTCATCCTGAGGGTCATGTTGCGGGCCATTTGGCGTAAGGACGAGTCTGTTCGTGGCGCCACCTGGGACGCCTGGTTTTGGCTTGGGATGTGGTCGGCGTTTGGGGTTGGAGGTCTGGGGTTCGAGGGGCACGCCGCCCCGTATTTTAGGGCCCTGCCGTGGCGAGGCGTCCGGCCAGCATGCGGAACAGGGCGGCATCCGGGTAGGCGGAGGCGAAGTGGATTCGGATGCGGGCGGCCTTTTCGACGACGCGGGCGCCGATCTTGAGCAGCCGCAACCTGAGGGTGGTGAACTCAGCCCTGGCGAGCGGACTGGCGGCCGGGATGGCGTCGCGAAGGCCCAGCATCAGCCAGTAGGCGGCGGTATGGAGGACGAGGCGCACTTGGTTGGCAACCGGGCTCTGGCAGGAGGTGCGGTCGGAGGCGAGTTGCACCTTGTGCATCTTGATCAGGTTCTCGGCTTGGCCGCGGACGCAATAGACGTCCTCGTAGAGGTGCCGCGCCTCTCCCTTGAGCGAGGTGACGAGGTAGCGGGCATCGAAGCCGCGGATGGTGGCTTCCAGGCGGGCGACGACATGGCGTTCGCGGCTCCACGACTTGGCGGCATAGGTGAAGGTGGTGAAGGCCCGCATCTTTTCGGCCCCGGCCTCGGCGCGACGCACCTTGAGATCATCGGCCACGGTCGCCGCCAGGGCGTTCAGCACCGTGTTGCCCGGCAGGCCGAAGATGTAATCGACGCCGTTGTCCTCGCACCAGGCCATGGCCTCGGCGCGGCCATAGTGGGAGTCTCCCCGGAAGACGATCCGGGTGCGGGGCCAATGGCGCCGGATGCGCTGGACCAGGTGCTTGAGCACGCTGCGCACCTCGCGGCCCGAGGGCGTCTTGCCTGGCCGCAGGAAGACCACCACCGGCTTGCCGCTCTCAACGTGGTAGACATGGATGGGCAGGAAGCAGCGGGTGTCATGGTGGGCGTGGAACAACGACATCTGCTGGAGGCCGTGAACCCGATCGCAGGTGTCGTCGATGTCCAGCGTGATGGTGGCGGGTGCTTGCGGGAAGCTTCGGCAGAAGATGGCGACCAGCGCCGCCGTCATTCGCGCCGCCTCTATGCGGGACGGCATGTTCTCTAACCGGCTCATGGTCGGCTGCGAGCAGAGATCGTGACCGCTCTCGGGCGCCCGCCCCACCGCCAGCTTGAACAGCGGGTCGAAGCGCAAGCTGTCGCAGTCGTCGGCGTCCTCGTAGCCGCAGGCGACGGCCAGCATCCGAAAGCGCAGCATTTCGGCCAGGCTATGGGTGACCAGCGCCGGATCGCGCCGGTCCAGGAGGCAACCGGCCAGAAGATCGGCCAAACCGATGCGGCGTTCCGCCTCGCGCAGCAACACCAGGCCGCCGTCCGAGGAGATCAGGCCACCGTCGAATGCCGCCGTCACCTTCTTGCGACAGACGGCTGGAAGATCGAAGGGAAGAAGGCTATCGTCGGTCATGGCGGGTGTGGCAAATCCGTTGTCAGGTTTGAAAGACGTTTAGGCAACGACTTTCTACATGATTTCAACGAATTACGCCATACTCGCCAACCTATTTCCAGGTCCCCTGTGAATAATGCGGGCTAGGCCCTTGTTGAGACGGCAGCGCGAGGACGTGTCGGATGGCGGGCACCAATAGGCGGCGCAAGGTCCTGATGATCGGCATCGATGCCGGTGACATCGATTTCATCCGCACGTCGCTGGCGGACCTGCCGAACCTGCGCAGGCTGCTCGAGGAGGGCGCGTTTTTTCCGCTGACCTCCCCGGCCGAACACATGCCCGGCTCCGTCTGGCCGACCTTCTATACGGGCACCCCGCCCGGCGAGCATGGCATCAGCCAGCACATCCAATGGGACCCCGGCGCCATGCGGATGC
>CAXMQD010000502.1:0-3690 GCA_964194965.1 uncultured Acidimicrobiia bacterium
GAGATTTCAGATGCGCGAGCTTGGCGGCGATGAGTGCCTGGCGATGCCCGGCATCGGCGGCCCGCGTTATCCACGCCTGGAACTCTTCCTCGTCGACGTGGCCGCCGCTCCCATTCTGATAGGCCAACGCGGTCAGATACATGGCGTCCACGTAGCCGGATTCGGCGCCGCGGCGCATCCAGCCAAGATAGCGGCCCGGGTCCCTTTCCGTGCCGATGCCGTCCTGGTAGCAGAGCGCTGCGTTGAACATGGCCACCGGCTCGCCGTCCTGCGCGGCAGACAACAGCCATTCCAGATACTTGCCGGTGTCGATCTCCACACCCTTACCGTCTTCATAGGCCAGCGCCAGGTTGAACTTCGCCGCTGTATCCCCTGCGCCGGCCGCCTTGCGCGTCCACTCGAAGTAGCGGGGTGCGTCGGCGGCCAGACCGGTACCGCTCCAGTAGGCCATGGCCAGGTTGAACATGGCGCGGGATTCGCCGGCCTCCGCCGCGCGCCGGGTCCACTCGAGAAACTTGCCCGCGTCCTGCCGGGTGCCCTTACCCTCGTCGTAGGCCAGCGCCAGGCTCATCATCGCGTCTCGGTCGCCGGTCTCGGCGGCCTTGCGGATCCAGGTGAAGAAGCCGGCGGCGTCGGTTGCGGTACCCTCGCCCTTCTCGTAGGCGAGCGCCAGGTTCGCCATGGCCGGAGTGTGCCCGGCCTCGGCGGCTTTTCGGGTCCATTTAAAGTAACGCGCCACGTCCCTGCGGGTGCCTTCGCCCTTCTCATAGGCGAGTGCCAGGTTGAACATGGCGCCCGGGTGCCCGGTATGGGCCGCCTTGCGGGTCCATTCGAAGTAGCGCGCCGTGTCCGGGTGAGTGCCGATACCCTCTTCGTAGGCGAGCGCCAGGTTGAACATCGCCCTCGCATGGCCGGCGCGGGCGGCGCGCCGGGTCCACTCGAAGTACGCCTGGTCGTCGGCGACCGTGCCGGTGCCGTTGCGATAGGCCAGAGACAGGTTGAATATGGCGCCCATGTGACCGGCTTCCGCGGCCTTCTGCGTCCACTCCAGGTAGGCGGACATGTCGGCGTAGGTGCCGCGGCCGTGGTAGAAGGCCTGACCGAGATTGAACATGGCACCGGCGTGGCCGGCCTGGGCCGCCTTCAGCGTCCATTCGAAGTACTCGGCGTCGTCGCGGCTGCGCTCGTCGCCTTCGGCATAGCTCAAGGCGAGATTGAACATGGCGTCCGGGTCGCTGGCCTCGGCGGCGCGCCGCGTCCACTTTACATAGGCTTTCCGGTCCGGCGCCGTGCCCTTGCCCTTGCTGTAGGCCAGCGCCAGATTGAACATGGCGCCGGCATGTCCCGCCGCGGCCGCTTTGCGGGTCCATACGAAGCATTGCCTGAGGTCGGGCTCGGTGCCGGTGCCACGGTCGTAGGCGAGCGCCAGGTTGTACATGGCGGTGGTGTCCCCCGCCTTGGCCCCGGCCAGGGTCCAGTCGAAGAACTTCCCGGCATCGGGCTCGGTGCCGGTGCCGTTGAAGTAGGCGAGCGCCAGATTGAACATGGCGCCGGTGTCGCCCGCCGCGGCGGCCTGACGGGTCCACTCGAAGAACCGCGCCTGGTCGCTGTGCTCACCCTGGTAGTAAGCCCTCGCGAGCCTGAGCATGGCGTCGGTGTCGCCTTGCTCGGCCTTGTGGGTCAAGGAGGTGAGGTCTTCGGCAAGGTTCATTAAACACCTTAACGGGCGGACGGTGCGTGGTGGGTCGGGCCCCGCCATCGCGATGCCGTTGTCCGGGGGCCTTCGGAATCCCTTTTATATAGGTCAGATCGCGATTTTGAACCGTGTTCCGGGTCACTGTTGGCTCCATTGGAGGTGACCGACCGGCGGGCATCACCGGAACCGGGACGAGAGCGGACGGGACGGGAGCAGCGACGGGAGCCCCCCTGGCGGGGGCCGGTGCGCTCAGGGCACCTTCTCGGTGATGGCCACGTTGACGGCGGAATCGCGAGGCGCGGATACGGGTCCGCTGAAGCCCTGCAGATCGCCGCTGCTGGCCGTGGGGGTACCGCTCATGGAGATGCGCGCGCCTACCACCACACGGTCGAAATTGGACAGTTTCATCCCCGGTGCCATGGCCATGGAATCGTCCAATGTCACGGTCAGGGGCAGATCCCTGACGCGCCCGCGGGTCACCGCCAGCGGCATCGGCGGTCCTTGCGCGGCACGGGCAAATACGAACAGCGTTTCGCTGCCGTCGAGTTCCGCGGCCAGGCGGTCAGCGAGAATGACGTTGACCGTCAACCCCGGCCCGGCGCCCGCGGCCATTCTGTCGCCGGTCGCAGCCGTCTCACCGGTGTCGGCACCGGCGGCCACATCGGCCCCGGTAGCGGCATTGGCGATGAGGTTGCGCAGGATATTCGCCGCCTCGGAGTCGCTGGGCTGGTTATCCAGCAGGCTTTGCCAGCGGCGCACCGCAAGGGCGGTCTCGCCGCGCTGCATGGCGGCGAATGCGCCCAACCAAAGCGCCCTGGGGTATTCCGGATCCAGCCGCAACGCCGTTTCCAGACGCTCGCCGGGGATGCCTAGAAAATCCTGTCCCTGCATCAGGGCTTCGGCCTCGGCCAGGTCCGACAGCAGCTCCGCGCTGTCGCCCAGCAAGCGGTGGGCCGCGCCGTAAGCGTCGGTGGCCTCCGCATAACGTTCCAGCGCCATGTAGGAGCGCCCGAGCAGAAGCCAACCCTCGCTGCTGTCAGGCTCGGAAGCCAGGCGCTCGGCTAGGCGTGCCACCATTTCCTCGACGGCCGGTTCAGCGGCGGCGGCGGTCGCCGCGGGCGGTGGGTCGATGGCAGCGGGCTCGCCCAGGCGCTGATACAGGGTGACGGTGAGCAGCGGCACGCCCACACCCACGGCGATCGCCAGCCATGGGCGGGAGACGAAGACAGGCCTTGCGCCGCCGTGCTTGCGCGCCGTCCCCGCGCTCGCGTCGGCGAGCAACTCGCGTCCCAGCTCGTCCCTGGCCTGGGCCAAGTCGTCCTCAGTCAGTGCCCCTAAGCGGCGCTCCTCGTCCAGGGCCGCGATGCGCGAACGGTAAACCTCCAGGTCGTGGTTTGCGCCCTGGGCGTCGGCGGATGCGGGTTGCGTGCCGAGCAGAGGAGGCAGTACGAACGCCAGAGCCACGGCAACCAGCCCGAGGGCACCAAGCCAGAACAAAATCATTCAGCGCCTCCGCGCCCGCAAGCGGAAAATTTCATGGCAACACCTGTTCGAGGTAGCCCGCACATTGCATCGAACCCAAGCCTGGACTCACATGAATAATCCAGGCTAGACGCAATCCCGGTCAGCGGCAAGTTACCAGCGGCTCGCGACCAGGCGTGGGTGAATGTCACCTCGGTCGCACCGTCAGAGCAGATCGCGTATTGTCGCGGCCACCACAAAGGTGTCGTCGTGGGGACGTGCATGAGTAAGAGCAGACTGCTGCTGGTGGTGATCGTCGTGGCACTCATCGGGGCGTTTTTCGCTTTCGACCTCGGTCGCTACGTCAGCCTCGAAGAGCTTCGTGCCCGCCAGGAATCAATCGTCGCTTACCGCGACCAGCACATGCTCGAGGCAGCGCTTACCTACTTCGCGGTCTACATCGGCGTTACCGCGTTGTCCCTGCCGGGCGCCACCATCATGACGCTCGCCGGCGGTGCCTTCTTCGGATTGCT
>CAXMQD010000503.1:0-4904 GCA_964194965.1 uncultured Acidimicrobiia bacterium
CAAAACCATCACCTCGCGCTGGCCGACCGGGATTCGCGCCGGCGCCGAGTTCGTCCTGCCAACCCTGGGGTAACAAACATATGAGACTCGTGACTTTCGACAAGGGCGGGCACCCGACATCGGGCGTGCGCAAAGACGACGTTGTGGTCGACCTCTCGATCGCGGCCTCCGATCTGCCCGGCGACTGGCCGGCGATCTTCGCCGCCGGCGCCCTCGACCGGGTCGCCGAGGCGGTGGCCGGCGCCGGCCCCGAAGCCCTGGTTCCCGCCGCCGAGGCCACCCTGATGGTGCCGATCCCGCGGCCGCCCAAGATCCTCTGCATCGGGCTCAACTACCGCAGCCACGCCGAGGAGACCGGCATGGAGATCCCGGACTATCCGATCGTCTTCACCCGCTATCCAACCTCGCTAACCGCCCACGACACGCCGCTGGTATGCCCAGCCGCGAGCGACGTCTTCGATTTCGAGGCCGAGATGGTGGTGGTGATCGGCAAAATCGGCCGCCACATTCCCGAGCAGCGGGCGCTCGATCACGTGGCCGGCTATTCGATCTGCAACGAGGGCTCGGTGCGCGACTTCCAGTTCAAGTCGAGCCAGTGGGCCATGGGCAAGAACTTCGACCGATCCGGCTCCTTTGGCCCCGAGATCGTGACCGCCGACGAGCTGCCGCCGGGCGCGGCGGGCCTGCGCATCCAACTCCGGCTCAACGGCAAGACCCTGCAGGACAGCGACATCGACGACCTGATCTTCAGCGTTGCCACCCTGGTGAGCACGATCTCCGAGGTGATGACGCTGGAGCCCGGGGATGTCATCATCACCGGCACCCCGCCGGGCGTCGGCTTCGTGCGCAAACCGCCGTTGCTTATGAAGGCGGGCGATATCTGCGAGGTCGAGATCGAGGGCATGGGGATCTTACGCAACAGCGTGATCGACGAAGAATCCGCCTAAACTTTTGGCATTAGGCCAAACAGCGGGGACCATGGCGAGCTTCAAGACGCTGGACGACCTGGAGGTGGACGGCAAAACGGTCCTGCTGCGGGTCGATTTCAACGTGCCACTGCGCGATGGCGCGGTCGCCGATGCGACCCGGATCGTGCGCAGCCTGCCGAGCATCGAAGATTTGTCGAACCGCGGCGCCCGGATCGTGCTGATGTCGCACCTGGGCCGGCCCAAGGGCGAACGCCGGGCCCAACTCTCGCTCGCCCCGCTGGTCGGGACGCTGGCCGAGCGGCTGTCCGGCCGCCGGGTCGCCTTCGCCCCGGATTGCATCGGCGCCGAGGCCGAGACGGTCGTCGCCGGGCTCGCGCCCGGCGAGGTGGCGCTTCTGGAAAACCTGCGCTTCCACCGGGGCGAAGAGGCCAACGACGCCGAATTCGCCGCCGCGTTGGCCCGGCTCGGCGAACTCTACGTCAACGACGCCTTCGCGGCGGCGCACCGGGCGCACGCCTCGGTGGCGGCGCTCGCCGGCCTGCTGCCGGCCGCCGCCGGCCGCCTGATGGAGGCCGAGTTGGACAGCCTGGGCGCGGCGCTCGACAACCCGGCGCGCCCGGTCGTGGCGCTGGTCGGCGGCGCCAAGATATCGACCAAGCTGGACCTGCTGGGCAACCTGCTCGACAAGACCGACGTGGTGGTGGTCGGCGGCGCCATGGCCAATACTTTTCTGCACGCGCGTGGCCTCGATGTCGCCGAATCCCTGTGCGAGCCTGATCTGGCGGAGACCGCCCGCGACCTGCTGAGGCGTGCCGAAGCCGCGGGCCGTGAGTTGGTGCTGCCGGTCGATGCGGTGGTGGCGGACCGCTTGGCGCGCAATGTCCGGACCGCCGCGGTCCCGGTCGAGACGGTGCCGCCCGGGCGCATGATCCTCGACGTCGGCCCGGCCACCGCGGAACTGATCTGCGCCAAGTTGGCGGCGAGCCGAACCCTGGTCTGGAACGGTCCCTTGGGTTGTTTCGAGACCCCGCCCTTCGACGCCGGAACCAATCGGGTCGCGGCCGAGGCGGCGGCGCTGACCCGCGCCGGCAAGCTGTTCAGCGTGGCCGGTGGCGGCGACACCCTGGCCGCCCTCGCCCAAGCCGGGGCGGCCGAGGATTTCTCCTACCTGTCCACGGCCGGCGGCGCGTTCCTGGAATGGCTCCAGGGCCGGACCCTGCCCGGCGTCGCGGCGCTCGAGGCCGCGGCCGGAAACTGAGCGTTACAGGAATCCGGCGCGGCCCCAGGTCACCAGGATGAGCGCGCCGACACCGGCGCCGACGCTCCACAGCAGGCTGCGTCCGGCCAGAAAGTAAACCGCGAGCGACAGCGCCGTGGCGCCGAGCCGGTCGACCATCGGCGTTTCGGCGAGCGGGCCCGTGGGCAGCACGATCATGCGCGCGACCAAGGCCGCCACCAGCGCATAAGCGATGCAAGCCGCCCACTCGAAGGCCCGGCCGCCGGGGTCGATGCGTCCCGAGAGCGCGACCCCCAGGCCGCGCCAGACATAGGTTGCGGCGGCACCGGCCAGAATCACCGCGAAAGGCCACCAGGTCGGATTCTCGGCCATGGCGATTAATACAGGGTCCGCTTGCGCGGGCCGGTGCGGTCTGCGCGAAACATGCGCTACGACCGCCGGCGGAAACCGCCGCCCAACAGAAACCCCAGGCTGCCGGCACCGGCACCGGCCAGCAACAAGCTCCAATCCGGGGTCAACAGATAGAGCACCGGTCCGCCGGCCGCGCCCAAAACCACCGCCAGCACGCGGGCGCGGCTGCGCACGTCGGCGGCGGTCATCAGCATGAAGTAAATCGGGTTGATGAACACCAACCCCAGCGTGACCGGCAGCGGCACCACGCCCGCGAGCATGAAACCAAGGCCAGTGGTAACCAGCGTGATTCCCCAGAGCGTGCAAGCGAAGCCCAAGAAATAGGGCAAGCGCTCCTCGGTGGGCATGCGCGGACAGTCGCGCATCGCGAACGCCCAAGTGGTTACCGCGACCCAATTGGCGGCCAGATAGTACAGCCAGCGTGGCGTGCCCGGCGCGCGCACCAGCGGCATGAAGGTGACCGCCATGGGCAACAGGCGCACCGAAGTTAGCGTCACCGCGGCACTGATCACCAAAATCGAGGCGCCGAGCCCATAGAGCTCGAACAGCGCCACCTGTCCCGGCTGGGCCCAGCCGGTCGCCGTGGAGAACAGCGCATGCCAAATGCTCAGGCCGGTCTGGTGTACCAGCGCGCCGAAGCCGATGAAGCTGGCACCGAGCACGATCGCCGGCACGCCGGCCGCGCGCCGAATGCCGACCAACGCCGCCGCCCGGCGGCCGCCGAAATCTTCCTTTGGCAGCGACTGAGGCATGGATCGCCCGCAGGAGTTTGAACCAAACCCCTTGGTCTTACCGGGCCAGCGCCTGGCGCGGAAGGAAAATCCTGGAAACCGCCGAAGCCGCTGCCGCAATAAATGGCGAGATTACCGGGCGGCGACCCTGGAGGCCGGCAGGTATACGGCCACCGTGGTGCCGACCTCGGGTTGACTGACCAGCTCGAAACGGCCGCCGTGCAGTTCGGTCAGGCTCTTGGCCAATGGCAGGCCCAGACCGGTACCTTCATACTTGCGGCTGAGCCGCGAATCCACCTGGCCGAACGGTGCCATGGCCCGGTCCACGTCATCGGGCCCGATGCCGATACCGCTGTCGCCAATGCGGAATAAAACGCCACCGTCATCGGCGGCCTCGACGTCGAGCGATACGCGGCCGCCCTCGGGCGTGAACTTGACCGCGTTCGACAGCAGGTTGATCAAGATCTGTTTGAGCTTGGTCTTGTCGGCGCGAAGCGCCGGAATGTTCTCCGCGACCTGCAGGTCGAGTTGCAGCTCGGCCCGCTCGGCGCGCGGTGCGATCAGGCGGCGCACCGATTCGACCAGATCGCGCGGATCGACGGTCTCCTCGGTCAGGATCATCTGCCCGGCCTCGATCTTGGCGGTATCGAGAATGTCGTTGATCAGCTCGAGCAGATGACGGGCGCTGTCGGATATGTCGGCCGCATAGCCCTTGTACCGGGCATTGCCGATCGGCCCGAGCATCTCGTCGTCCATGATCTCCGAAAAGCCGATGATTGCGTTGAGTGGCGTGCGCAGTTCGTGGCTCATGGAGGCCAGGAACTCGGATTTGGTGCGGTTCGCGAACTCGGCCGCCTCCTTGGCCCGAAGCAACGCTTCCTCGCGCCGCCGCAGTTCGCTGATGTCGTGGGCGGTGCCGCGAAAGCCGAGGAAATCCCCGCTGGTCGGGCAATAGGTCGGTAAACCGCTCAATAGAACGTGATGGATTTCGCCGTCGCTGTCGGCGATCTCGATCGCTTGGTCGCGGAACGGCCGATGTTCCGAATTGGCCGAGAGCGCCTCGGCAACCGCGCTGGGTTCGGTCGGAAGTGCCGCCAAGGGCTGCCCGGTCAATTGAAGCGGGTGGTAGCCGAGTACTTCCTGGACCCGCGGCGAGAGATAGGTCAACACCGAGTCGCGGTCGGTCTCCCAAACCCAATCGCTGACCAGGCGCGTGATGTCTTCGAGACGCTCGATCGCCGCGGCAAGCGTGGTCTTCGCCTTGTCCGGCTTGGCGATCGGTGAATAGACGACGGACCGCCCGGTTATGGCGCCGGTCGCATCGCGCAGAATCTGTTCGCGTATCTCGTAGTGCATGATTTCGCCATCGACCTCGATGGCCTGGCGGCGCGTGGGTTCCGGTGCGGTGCCGCTGGTCCGGGGCCCGATCGGCCGCCCGATCGGCGCCACGCCGGCCGCCGCGGCCGCGATGGCGATGCGCTCGTAGGCGGCGTTGGCGTAGATCAATTCGCCGCGCGGGTCGGTGACACAGGTCGCCGCGCCGCCGTCCAGAAGATCGCGCGCCAGATCCGCGACCAGGTCGCGGGCCGAAACGGA
>CAXMQD010000504.1:0-2045 GCA_964194965.1 uncultured Acidimicrobiia bacterium
ACCGGAAATCTCAAGATGCCGTTCCCGGATGCCAACGATGGCAGCACAATGTGCGTACCGGATGGATTTCGGCCCAACGTCGGAAGGGTGGATCGGGCGGCTCCCGGGGGCGCGTGCAGCTAACCCTGGCGCACGCCGGCGTGTGCAGCTATCCCTGGCACGCGCCGGCGCGTGCGGTGAGCTTGAGGAAGCGCCAGGCGAGCAGGCTGCCGGTCACGATCAGGCCGCAGGCCAGGCCCCACCACAAGCCGACGGCGCCCAGGCCGACGGGAAAGGCCAGCAGGCAACCACCGCCGATGCCCAGCACCCAGTAACCGAAGCCCGCCAGCCACAGCGGCGCCACGGTGTCCCTGATGCCGCGCAAGGCGCGAGAGGCGATCGCCTGCAGGCCGTCGAAGACCTGGAACACGGCGGCGATCACGAGTAGCTGGGCGCTCAACGCCGCGACCCGCGCGAAACCGGGATCTGCGGAATCCAGGAACACCCGCGCGATGAGTTCCGGCAAACCCAGCGGGACCGCCACCAAGAGGCCCAGAACCACGGCGCCCATGACCATGCCCAAGAGGCCGGCCTGGCGTGCGGCGTCAAGGCTGCCGCGGCCGGCGCTGAAAGCCACGCGCACCATGGTGGCCTCCGCCAGGCCGAGCGCGATGACGAAGGGGATTCCGATCCAGCCCATGAGAACTTCGTAGGCGGCCAGGGATTCGACGCCCAGCACCCCGGAGAGAATCGCGACGGCGATGAACAGGCCGGCCTCCAGCACGGTCAGGCCGGCCACCGGCAGGCCGAGCCGGGCAATCTCGGCGCAGGCCGAAAGATCGAAACGCAACCGCCCGAGGAACAGGCCGTAGCCGCGCAAGCTTTGGGTCCGGTAGGCGTACAACGCGAGCGCGGCCAGCATGACCCAAGAGACCAGGGTGGTGGCCCAGCCGGCGCCAACCAGGCCCAGTTCCGGCAGCCCGAAGGCGCCGTGCACCAGCCCCAGGGTCAGGACGTAGTTGAGCGCGACCGCGGTCACCGAGATCACCATCACCGCCCCGGCGCGCGCCAGCGCCGCCACGAAGCTCCTCAGCACGGCGAACCACAGCGCCGGCAGCACGAAGCCGGCGAGGCCGTGGAGGTAGGGCTCGGCCAGCTCGATCACCCTCGGGTCCTGCCCGCTCAGCGCCAGCAGCGGCGCCAGGTTCCAAATCAAGACCGCCGCCGGCACGCCCACGGCGGTGGCGACGATAAAGCCCTGGCGTGCCGCGTGGCCGGCGTCCCGCTTGCGGCCCGCGCCTTCGGCCTGGGCCACCAGGACACCGACGATCGACAGCAGCCCCATGAGGATGACCAGGATCCC
This sequence comes from uncultured Acidimicrobiia bacterium, assembly GCA_964194965.1. Taxonomy (GTDB): domain Bacteria; phylum Pseudomonadota; class Alphaproteobacteria; order Kiloniellales; family J153; genus JACZVL01. Next base: position 1,343 of record CAXMQD010000504.1, read on the forward strand.
GAAGGACGACTCGCCGGCCAAGCCGACCGCCGCCAGCTCGTGATAGCCCAACCGCCCGACCACGATCTTGGTGGTGACGAACATCGCAAACTCGGCCAAATAGGCGGCGATCAGCGGCAACGCGATGCGCAGCAGCAAAGCAGTCTCGGACGCGCGCGGACCCGCGGCCGCGCCGCCAGCAACTACCTGTTCCAACTTTTCACGTTCCATGGAAGGCCCCAGCGGACGCTTCGGCGCGGCGAAGCCGCTCGCGCCCGCCCCGGAATACACTGGGGCGCCGGCGAATGAAACCGCGCCGAGCGAAGCGATCGCATGCGTCGCCAGGTCATGAACTCACCAATAGGTGCGACGAGCTGCAACGTCCGCTTTGTGCCCTTCACCGGGCCTTCACCCGTGGGCACCAAAGCCACCGGTTGTGTTCCGACTCGAACATTAAGTGCTAAGCTGCCAATAATCTCAAGTTTGTGGCCGGTCGGCGCAAAACCAAGGCGGGCAACAATGACACCGGCAAAACTCGGAAAGTGTGCTGGCGAAACGGTTGATCTTCCAGGCAAACGGCGGCACTCTCTCGCTTGAATTGGGTTAATGTGATTCTTTCGCCTCTCAAGAGCGCCCCTGGATGGGGAATTCGCGAGGGATTGCGAGGAGCACAGGCAAATGACCGACGATCTCACGCGTCCCGGTGACCTCCAACTGGCCCAGG
>CAXMQD010000505.1:0-2145 GCA_964194965.1 uncultured Acidimicrobiia bacterium
CGCAGATGAACTACAAGCGCGGTAACAACATCATCGCGTTCACGCTGGCCGATTGACACGAGACGCCTGCGTAGCTAACTGAATCGGGCCGGCCGCCAGCGTGGTGGCCGGCCTTTTCTTGTATCAGATGTGTAGATCATGGAGCGGAGCGTTAGAAACAGGATGCCTGTCCCTCGTATTGGCTTGTGGATTGCCGTCTTTTTCGCCTTAGGCTCGATCGTTGTGGGGCAAGCCAGGGCGACGGAGGGCCAGTACGCGGCGGTCCGGGAAACGCTGGGAACCTGTTTCGCCTGCCATGGGCCGAACGGCGCCTCCACCGAAGCCGAGATCCCGATCCTGGCCGGGCAGCACTTTTTTTACCTTTACGTCCAGATGAAGGACTTTAAGGCCGGGCGCCGCGCCAATGCGGTCATGGAAGAGTTCGTGGCCACGCTCAGCCGTGACGAAATGAAGACCCTGGCCAGGTTCTTTTCCGAGCAAACCTGGCCCGACATCGGCTACAAGGCCGATCCAGCGCGCGCCAAGATTGCCAAGGCTGCCACCACGGGAGGGCAATGCGTGCAGTGTCATCTCGGCGGTTACGAAGGCAACAGCGGCACGCCGCGTGTGGCCGGGCAGCACATTACCTATTTGGAAAAATCCATGCTGGATTTCAAATCCAAGGCCCGGGCGAACGCGGCGGCCAAGTCATCTCTGATGGATTCCTATAGCGCCGACGAAATCAGGAAGATGGCCGAGTTCATGGCCGGAATGTAAAAGGTCGCCGGCATCGGCTATTGCGTGGCGCTCCCCGTGGCGCTCCCCGTGGCGCTCCCCGTGGCACTCCCCGTGGCGCTCCCCGTGGCGCCCCCCGCGGCGCCCAATGCCGTGATCGCATTCAGGCTTCCCGCCGCGCGCGCCAGATCCAAGGCGGTTTTGCCTTTCTTGTCCTGGATACCGGGCATTGCGCCCGCCTTGACCAGAGCGTCCACCACCTCGGCGTGGTCGCGCTCGGCCGCGATCATCAGGGCCGTGCGGCCGCGGTTGTCGCGTGCACCGACTTCCGCGCCGAGTTCGAGCAGCAGGACAACCGTCGCCAGGCCGTCGCTGGCCGGCACGTCGCTGCTGTAGCCCGCTGCCCACATCAACGCGGTCAGGTCGTTGCCCAGCACCTGGTTCACATCGACGCCGAGACCGTGCAGCGTCTCGACGATGCCCGCAAAGCCGCGCCCAGCGGTGTAGAACATCGCCGACTTTCCGGTCCGGTCGACCGCCTTGGGGTCGGCCCCGGCCTCGATCAGGACCGCGAATATGCGGGCGTCGCCGTCGAAGGCGGCGGCGATCAACGGCGTCACGCCCTTCCGGTTTTCCAGGTTGACCGCGGCGCCGGCGGCGATCAGCGCCTTAACGGTGCGGTTCTTGCTGGCGGTGGCGGCGTGCAATAGCGCGGTCGTACCGCGCAGATTCTGGTGGTCGATTTCCGAACCGGCCTCCAGTAGCACCCCGACCGCTTTGGTCCGGCCGGCGCGCGCGGCCACCAGCAGCGCGGTGTTGCCAAAGCGGTCGCGCCCCTCGACCGGCGCGCCCTCGGCCAGGAACCGGACGACGTTCTCGGTTTCGCCCTTCTGCGCGGCCTCGAACAGCCGCATTCTGAGCACCTGGGACTCGGCGCCCGGCGCCTGGGGGATCAGGTCCGGATTGTGGCCGGCCCGCGCCGGGCCAACCGGAACCTGCAGCGTGGCCAAAGCCAAAACAGCCGCCATTGCGACGCCGCAGCGCCGCGCTCCCGCGGCCCGGTTGTTTCTCACTCGCGTCACTTCCGTCTTCCCGCGCAGATTTCCTCGGAGGCCATTTTGCGTGCTTGCACCAGGTCCCGCAATGCTACTGTCTTGTCGCCGCCGCAAACACAGGACGGACATGACCGCCGATTCCCCCGCCATACTCGAAGTCTCCGGGCTTGGTTTCAGTTTCGGCCCCAAGCGGGCGCTGGACGACGTTTCGCTCGACCTCGGCGCCGGCGAGTTCAAAGTGCTGCTGGGCCCCAACGGGGCCGGTAAAACCACGCTGTTTTCCTTGATCACCCGGCTTCATGAGAGCACCGAAGGCGAGATCCGGATCGAGGGCGCCGAGTTGCGCCGCGACCCGGGCCGGGCGCTGGCGCGCATG
>CAXMQD010000506.1:0-8965 GCA_964194965.1 uncultured Acidimicrobiia bacterium
CACGCGCAACGGCCGGATGCTGCAAATCCTCGGTTTCCACGGCCTCGAGCGGATCGAGTGGGAGACCGCGGAGGCCGGCCAGATCATCGCCTTTACCGGGCTCGACCAACTCAACATTTCCGATACCCTCTGCGATCCCGAGGCGGTCGAGGCGCGGCCGCCGCTGGTGGTCGACGAGCCGACCATCTCCATGACCTTCCAGATCAACGACTCACCCTTCGCCGGGCGCGAGGGCAAATTCGTCACCAGCCGAAACCTGCGCGAGCGCTTGGCCCGGGAACTGATCCACAATGTCGCTCTCCGAGTAGAGCCGGGCGACGACCGGGACGAGTTCAAGGTCTCCGGGCGCGGCGAATTGCACCTCGCCATCCTGGTCGAGACCATGCGCCGCGAGGGCTTCGAGCTTGCCATCTCGCGGCCCGAGGTCATTCTCAAGACCGTCGACGGCGTGGTCTGCGAGCCCTGGGAAACGCTCACCGTGGACGTCGAGGAGCCGCACCAGGGCGCGGTCATGGAGAAACTGGGCGCGCGCCGCGGCGACCTGCGCGACATGGTCTCCGATGGCCAGGGCCGGGTGCGCCTCGACTACATGATTCCGACCCGCGGGCTGATCGGCTTCCGTTCCGAGTTCCTGACCGCGACCTCGGGCAGTGGCCTGATGTACCACGCCTTCGACCACTACGGCGCCAAGGCGGCGGGCCTGCTCGGCCGGAGATCGAGCGGGGTCCTGGTCTCGACCGCGGCCGGCAAGGCGCTGGCCTATTCCCTGTTCAGTCTGCAGGACCGGGGCCGTTTGTTCCTCGGCAATGGCGCCGAGGTTTACGAGGGCATGCTGGTTGGCATCCATTCCCGGTCCAACGACCTGACCGTCAACCCGACCAAGGCCAAGCAACTCACCAACATCCGCGCCGCCGGTACCGACGAGGCTTTGATTCTCTCCACGCCGGTGCCGGTGACCCTGGAATACGCCCTCGAGTTCATCGACGACGACGAGCTGGTCGAGGTCACGCCAAAGTCAGTCCGCATCCGCAAGAAGCTGCTAAAGGCTCACGAGCGCAAAAAAGCCGCCCGCGCGGCGTGATGCGGGGATCCGAGAAGTCCTTCCTTCTAGGTCGTGTCTCAGTTTGAAGTTCCGCCGAAACAACGCGCGGAACGCCGGCTCTTCAGCGGATCATGTCTGCTTTGCGCCGTATAGCAGATCTTGACGCAGAGCCATCGGCACGTCGGCTCTCGATCCGACGCGAAAGTCGGCGACTGTTCATCAAAACCCTATTTCAGCTCCACGGTCACCGTTTCAATGTTGCCGGTGAACTCGTTGTCTCCTTGCGCGTATTCCTCCGTCACCGGAGTGGCTTTGTCCACACCGACATCCGCGGTTTCGTCGGCGGAGAAGACGAACGGCGTAGTATTCTCGATCCGTCCTTCGGCGACTTCCTGCCCATTGACGGAAATCGTGCCCTTGCCGCCCATGCCGGGCTTGTCATCGCCTTCGTAGGCGAACTCGTAACGGATCGTGGCCTTACCGGGAGCCAGCGGCTCCGGTGCCGTGATGGTGTAGCGCTCCTTGCCAACCCAATTATGCACGTAGGAAACCTTGCCGTCCTTCATGTACAGGCTCCAGCCGGCAAAGCGTCCGCCCTGAGCCAGAATTACGCCGTCTCCACCCCCTTCCGGGATATCGACCTCCGCCGTAATGGTGTGGGAGCGATTCTTTACGTTGATGAACGCGTTTTCCGTCATGTGGGTCATGCCCGGATATACCGTGAGTGAGGTGCGGTCGCCCATCAGATCCGGCCTGCCCGCAATCGCGGCGTTGAAGCGCTCGTACGTGCGATCATCCAGCGGCAGGACGCTGTACTTGATCGCTTCTTTTATGAAGAGATCTTGCAGTTCCTTTAGCTTGTCCGGGTTCGCAGCTGCCAAGTCGTTCGCCTGACTGAAATCTTCCGCGACATGATAGAGCTCCCACTTATCTTGGTCGAGCGGTCCATCCGGCGCAGTCGCCCACGGTGTCCGGTGCTTTGCGGCGGCCATCCAACCGTCGTGGTAGATGGCACGATTACCGAACATTTCGAAGTACTGGGTAGTGTGTCGATCGGCGGCATCCGCATCTTCGAAGGAGTAGATCATGCTTACGCCCTCGAAGGGCTTCTGAGTCGCACCATTGACCGATTTGGGAAACGGCAGTCCCGCGGCCTCCATCACGGTCGGAGCTATGTCCGTCACGTGATGCCACTGCGAGCGGATATCGCCCTTCGCCTTGATGCCTTCGGGCCAATGGACGACCACCGGGTTGCGCGTGCCTCCATAGTGCGAGGCAACCTGCTTGGTCCATTGGAACGGCGTGTTGGTAGCGACGGCCCAACCCGCTTGGAAATGCGGGTAGGACGCGGGACCGCCCCACTCATCCAAATGCAAAAGCTGTTCTTCCACTGAGTCCGGCAAGGCATTGAGCACGATGGTTTCGTTGAACGTTCCGGTCAGGCCGCCTTCGGCGCTGGACCCGTTGTCGCCGAAAACGTAGATGAACAGTGTGTTGTCCAATTCGCCCATCTCCTCGATGGCGTCGGTTAGCCGGCCGACTTCGTGGTCGGTGTGTTCGGCAAAAGCTGCGAAAACCTCCATCTGGCGAGCGTAAAGCCGCTTCTCATCTGCAGACAGCGTCTCCCAGTCGACAATGTCCGCCGGCTTGGACGCCATCTTGGTGTTCTGTGGAACCACCCCCAGCTCGATCTGCCGTGCCAGCGTTCGTTCTCTGTACGCATCCCAGCCGTCATCAAACTTACCATTGTACTTGTCGACCCAATCCGCAGGGACATGATGCGGTGCGTGCGTGGCTCCAGTGGCGAAGTAGATGAAGAACGGCTTGTCCGGCGTGAGCGACTGCTGGGACCGCGCCCAGGTAATCGCCTGGTCGGTCATATCGGTGGTGAAGTGGTAGTTGGGGTCGTCGGACGGTTCGACCGGTGTCGTACCGTCGTGAATGACCGGCGCAAACTGATTGGTCTCGCCGCCGATAAAGCCATAGAACTTGTCGAAGCCCGAACGCGTTGGCCAGCGATCGAACGGGCCGGATACGCTCACCTCCCACGGCGCCGTCTCGTGATACTTGCCGAACGCAGCGGTGCTGTATCCATTCAGTCGCAGCATTTCGGCAAGGGGTGCAACGCTCTGCGGACGTTGACCTCTATTGCCGGGAAATCCAGTCGCGACTTCCATAACCGAGCCCGTGTTGGCTGAGTGATGATTGCGGCCGGTCAGAATCGCCATGCGGGTGGGCGAGCACAATGCAGTGGTATGGAACTGGTTAAAGCGCAAACCGTTTTGCGCAAGCCGGTCCAGGGTAGGCGTCTTGATGGCACCGCCGAACCCGCTCGCGGCCCCGAAACCAATGTCGTCAATCAACACGATGACGACGTTGGGTGCTCCTTCCGGAGTTTTGATCGAGAATGGCGGCGGTGCTTCGGCATTGCGCGCGTCCAGTTCGGTGATCCGCTCGTACACGCGATCGGGGATGGGTAAAACGGTACGATCGAGCTCTTGCTGTGCCTGAACCGGGCCGGTCAAGCCGGTCAACATGAAGGCCAACGGTGGTAGGGCGCAAATCAATTTTAAGGGCTTCACTTGGCTTCGTCCAATGCGATTCATTCAGTCCTCCCTCGGATGTGACTCGCGCCAACGTTCGTCTATGAAGCATGTAACATCGAATGGCCGGCGGCATTCGGCCTCGTTGTGGCGTCTCAACTGCAGTTTGGGTTGGGCGAAACATTCATGAGTCGCTTCCCAAATGTAGCTTCCAACTTTGCCGGCCAATGGCACGCTACAAGGGCGCTAACTCAGTTGCAAGCAAAGCCATATCCTTCCCGCCAGACGTGACATGGCCCACCCGCCGTAGGATACTTGCGCCGCCCGGCACCCGCGAACTCTGGCGCCGGGCAGGAATACCCGCCGGAGGGAGGCCCGAAAACCATGGCTGGAAGCAGCGCTAAGCCCGATCTCGTGATTCGCAACGCGCGCCTGATCGACGGCGGCGGCGGGCCGTCGCGTGCCGGCGACCTCGCCATCGCCGACGATCGCATTACCGCCCTCGGCGAGTTGAACGGGATCCAAGGCGCGCGCGAGATCGACGCCGGCGGCAAGGCGCTGGCGCCCGGCTTCATCGACCCTCACACCCACGACGACCGGGCGCTGCTCGTCGACCCCTTGATGACCTGCAAGGTCAGTCAGGGTGTCACCACCGTGGTCGCGGGCAACTGCGGGGTCAGCCTGGCGCCGCTCGATATCGGCCAGCGCCCGCCACCGCCGCTCGATCTGGTCTGCCCCGAACCCGGCGGCTTCTTCGCCGATTTCGGGGCCTATCTCGGCGCCCTCGACGCGGCACCCGCGGCGCTCAACATGGTCGGCCAGGTCGGCCACGCCTCGCTCCGGGTCGGCGCCATGGACAGACTCGACCGCGCCGCCACGGCGGGCGAGATCAAGGCCATGCGTCGGCGCCTCGAGGCGGCGCTGGAGGCCGGCGCGGTCGGGCTCTCGACCGGGCTGTTTTACAAGCCGGCCATGGCGGCGCCGACCGAGGAGGTGGTCGAACTGGCCCAGGCGTTGACCGCTTATCAGGCGATGCATTCGACCCATATGCGCGACGAGGGCGACCATATCCTGGACTCGCTGGAGGAGACCTTCCACATCGGCCGCGAGGCCCGGGTGCCGGTGGTCATCTCGCACCACAAGTGCTCGGGTCGGCGCAACTTCGGGCGCATGCGCGAGACCCTGCCGCGTATCGAGGCGGCGCAAGCCAACCAAGCGGTCGGGCTCGACGCCTATCCTTATATCGCCGGCTCGACCACGCTGGATTCGGGTCGGGCGCTCGATGCCGAACGCATCCTGGTCACCTGGTCGGAGCCGCATCCCGAGGCCCAGGGCCGCGACCTGGACGAGATCGCCGCCGAGATGGGCTTCGGCCGGGAGCAGGCGGTCGAAGCCTTGCTGCCGGCGGGCGGCATCTTCTTCATGATGGACGAGGCGGACGTGCGCCAGGTGCTCGCCTATCGCCACACCATGATCGGCTCCGACGGCCTGCCCCACGACGCGCACCCGCACCCGCGGCTGTGGGGCACCTTCCCGCGGGTGCTCGGCCACTACGCCCGCGAGGTCGGCCTGTTCAGCCTGGAGGAGGCGGTGCGCAAGATGACCTCGCTGACCGCGCGCCAGTTCGGACTCAAGGATCGCGGCGTGCTTCGCGAAGGCGCCTACGCCGATCTGGTGCTGTTCGATCCCGAGACCGTGCGCGACCGCGCCACCTTCGACGATCCGAAACAGCCCGCCGCCGGCATCGAGGCGGTCTGGGTCAACGGCCGCGCGGTCTGGGAGGGCGGCACCCACACCGGCACCCGCCCCGGCCGCGCGCTGCGGCGCCAAGACCTCGACGCGCCCCAAGCGCCGGCGTGAGGGGGGGCTCGCGGCCCTCTCACATAATCAGTTCGAATTCTTCGCTGCCGAGGGAAATTCCGTTGACGAAGATTTCCACGCGATGCGCGCCCGGATAATAAACCCGCGTCGTGATTTTCTTGATTGCGTGTTTCCGGTTTGCCTCAAGTGTCGCAAGAGGCGCGAGCGTCGTGGTTTTCCACTTGAAGACCTTTGGTGAGGTGCCGCCACTGGCCTTGCGATGATGAATGGCATAATCGACGATCAACGGCTGGGCGCGATTAACGGTCGATGTCAGCCGCAACTCAAACTCAAGTGCGGCGCCAAATGTTACGCGCGGGGTTAAGATTTCCAGCTTATCCAGCTCCACGCGGGGCGGGCCGTAACCGAGCGCTTTCAATGTCCCCCGGTGTCCCTGTTTGATCAGTGTGCGACAAGCGTGGCGAACCAACCTTTGCCGGTTCTTGTCGGCTCCCTTCAGCCATTGCCCGGCGACCTGCGCGACAATGTCCGGGTGATCCTTCGCAATGTCGTTCAGATTGTTGGCGACGGAACGGCGGACGTATTCTTCGCGATCATCCTTGAGGGCTTCGAGAAGCGAAAGGATGGGCGCGGGGTCTTCCATAAAGGCGTGCAATCTCATGGCCCAGGGCAGGCGCGGCCGCGTGCCTTCGGTAATCAACCGCCGCACATGATAGTTGGGATCGTCGAGCCATGTCTTGAGCACGGACACGGTACGCTCCGGCTCCGCAATCAGAAAAAAACGAATGCCGAACTCCGAGCTGGACCGCTTGGTCATCTCCTTGAGCAGCGTCATGGACAGGTCGAAGTGTTCCAGTCCATGAAGACCGACATAGTGGGTTATGGGCATGACTGCCCAGCCCTCGATGCCCCGACTATTCACTTCCGCGCTGGCGACGTCGCCCCCGTCTTCGGGCGCGAGGCTCGCCAACATTATGGGCGCCGCTGTTTCAAAATCATCCGGCAGGCAAGCGGTCAGTGCCGCGGTTATTTGGTCCGAGCGCTCCTTAAGTTCCAGATCATCAAGATTCTCGATCGCCATCTCGGCAAAGGCGGCGCGGTCGAATTCCGGCCATGCCTTCGCAAGATGCGCGCCCATGGCGACGATTATTTTTTCGTTGAACAGGTTCTTGAATGGTTCCGCCACGCGCGCCGGCCCGCTCAGCCAATCGCGATATTGTCGATCAGGCGGATGTCGCCGAGCCAGGCGGCGGCGAACAGGCGCGCGCCGGGCGCGGCGCGGTCGCGCGCGGCCAGGGTCTCGCCGTCGCGCAAGTCCAGGTAATCGATGCGCTCGAAACCGGCGCGCGCCAAATCGTCGCGGCCGCGCGCCAGCTCCGGCCCGGCCCCCGGAGCAGCCACCGGAGCAGACCCTGGGGCGCCGGCGAGGTCCGCGGCCAGCGCGACCAGCGTCTCATAGAGCCGCGGTGCGATGGTCCGCTGGGCCGGGGTCAGGCCGCGGTTGCGCGACGACAGCGCCAAGCCGTCGGCCTCGCGCACGGTCGGCACCGTCACGATCCGGATCGGCAGGTCCAAATCGCGCGCCATGCGCCGTACCACCAGAAGCTGCTGGTAGTCCTTCTCGCCGAAATAGGCGCAATCCGCCGGGGCCTGGTTGAACAGCTTGGCGACCACCGTGGAGACGCCGTCGAAATGGCCCGGACGCGCCGCCCCGCACAGGCAGTCGGTCAGCCCGGCGACCGAGACCGCGGTCGCGAAACCCTCGGGGTACATCTCCGAGACCGGCGGCGCGAACAGGAGATCGACCCCGGCCCCGGCGAAGCCCGCGGCGTCGTCCGCCTCGTCGACCGGATAGCTGTCCAGATCGTCCGAATCGTTGAACTGTTTCGGGTTGACGAACAGGGTCGCGACCACCCGGTCGCATTCCGCCCGGGCGCGCGCCACCAAGGCCAGATGGCCGGCATGAAGGGCACCCATGGTCGGCACCAGGCCGACCGTCTCACCGGCGCCACGCCACGCCATCACCTGGCCGCGCACCGCCTCGGCGCCGCGCAGGATGGCGAGCTTCGGCCGGCTCCGCCGTGCTTGCAGGGCCATCGGGCAAACGCTCCCTCGGGGTGAAGCAAGCGCCAAGCGCCCGCGAGCGGACGCGCAAGGTTCCTAATTACACAAAATTATGTTGCAGTGCAATAAAGGTCTGCGAGCGCCACGGTCGCGCCGCCAAGCCTCCCCCCCCTGTCCCTGGGCGGCCCTGTCCCTAGGCGGCCCTGTCCCTGGGCGCCGGGTATTGGATACAATGAAAAACCCGGGCGCCAACCCGGGCGCGGTGGAATAGGGAGCCCGCTATCATGCGCCTGCTGCTCGCCATGATGAAGCACGAAACCAACACCTTCTCGCCGATCCCCACCGATCTGCAGCGGTTTCGCGATTGGGGCCTCTACGAGGGCGAGGCGGTGGCGCAGGCATATGCGGGCACCAACCACCCGCTCGGCGCCTACCTCGATCTCGCGCGCGAGGCCGGCGCGGAGGTGGTCACCCCGGTCGCCGCCGAGGCCATGCCCAGCGGCCCGGTGGAAAAGCAGGCCTACGACATCATTGCCGGGCGCATCCTGGACGCGCTGGAAGGCGGTGGCTTCGACGGGGCGCTGCTCGACCTGCACGGCGCCATGGTCGCCGAAGGGGAGTCCGACGGCGAGGGCGGCCTGCTGGCGCGCATGCGCGCGATCGCGCCCGGCCTGCCGATCGCGGTGACTTGCGACCTGCACTGCAATCTGAGCGAGCGCATGGTCGCCAATTCGACCGCGATGATCGGCTACAAGACCTATCCCCACGTCGATATGTACGAGGCCGGGAGCCAGGTCGGCCGCGTGCTGCTGCGCGCGCTGGCCGGCGAGATCGAGCCGGTCATGGCCTGGGGCGAGGTGCCGCTGCTGGCTCAGACCCTGTGCATGGGAACCGCCGATTCGCCGATGGGACCGATCCAGGCCATGGCCCGCGAGGTGGAGCAAGGCGCGGTGCTGGCCGCCACCCTATTCGGCGGCTTCCCGCTTGCCGACATCCCCGAGGCTCGGGTGAGTTCGGTGGTGGTGGCCGACGGCGACCGGGCCGCCGCCGAGGCGGCGCGCGACCGCCTGCTGGAAGCGGCCTGGGCGGCGCGCGAGGGTTTCGTGTACCGCGGCGAACCCTTGGACGCGGCCATCACCCGCGCCAAGGAAATCGAAGCGGGCCCGGTGATCCTGCTCGACCACGCGGACAACGTCGGCTCCGGCGGCACCGAGGATTGCATGACCGTGATCGCGGCGGTGTTGGACCGGGGCTTGCGCGACGTCGCCGTGGCCGCGGTTTGGGACCCGGGCGCGGTGACCGAAATGACGGCGGCCGGGCTCGGCGCGGAGCTCACCCTCGATCTGGGCGGCAAGACCGAGATGCCCGCGATCGGCGAGACCGGCCGGCCGCTACGGCTGACCGGGCGGGTGCGGGCACTGACCGATGGGCGCTGGACCGTTCGTGGGCCGATGTATACCGGCAGCGAGGTCAGTACCGGGCCGACCGCGGTGTT
>CAXMQD010000507.1:0-2156 GCA_964194965.1 uncultured Acidimicrobiia bacterium
CATTTGCGGCTCGATGCGCAGTCGCACGATGCCGTCGCAGAAGACGGAGGCTGCGATTGCGTGTGCGATATTGAACAGAATGACTCATCTCGGCATGCCCGATGGTTACTGCATGGCATAGGGCAATGTTAAATCGCTCTGGCCGGGCACGGCTCGCGCCGTGCAACAAGGCTCTCCAGCACATGATTGCTTATCCGACCCCCTCGCGAAAATTCCGTTGTGTGATCGCCTGATGCATTACGGCTGGATCATCGTCGCCGCCTGCCTGGTGATTGGCGTCAGCGCCTACGGAACCTATTTCTCGTTCACGCTGTTCTATCCGTATTTCGTGGAGGAGTTTGGCTGGAGCCGCACGGCGGTTTCCGGCGCGATGTCGCTCGGGCTGATCGTTTACGGTGTTTTCGCCCTGCCCATGGGATGGTGCGTCGATCGGTTCGGGCCGCGGGTGACGATCGCGGCGGGCGGTTTGATCTTCGGCTGCGGCACCTGCCTTGGCGCCTTCGTCACCGAGGTCTGGCATCTCTACGCGCTCTATGGTGGCTTGACGGCGGTCGGTATGGGGGCGGCCTGGGCGCCGCTGGTCTCGACGATTTCGCGCTGGTTCGAGGCGCGTCGCGGCCTGGCGGTGGGGATCGGCTCGCTCGGGGGCGGCATCGGCACTGTCTTTATCGCTCCGCTGGCTGAACGCCTGATCGCCGAATTCGGCTGGCGCGAGGCGTATTTGTGGCTGGGCGTGATTTCCGGTGGCCTGATCATCACGGCGTCCTTTCTATTGGCTCGTGATCCGGTGGACCGGGGGCTGGAGCCTTATGGGGCCGGTGCTTCCGGGAAATCCGGGGACGGAAAATCGGAATCCGCGCCGCCGTCCCCCAACACCATCCAAAAGAGCGGCTCTCCGGAGTTCGATGGTATAGGCGCGATCGCGCGAACCTGGTTGTTCTGGAGGATGGCGCTGACCTTCGGGCTCTGGTGGTTCGCCGGGTCGATCGTCTATGTACAGGTCGCGCCATTCATCCTGGAAAAGGGGTTCGACCTGCCGCTCGCGGCTCTGGCGGTGGTCTTCTTCGGTGCGGGCAACGCCGTTGGCAGGATCGCCATGGGATTGGCCAGCGACCGCGTCGGGGAGTTGCGAACCTACCAGATCGCGATGTTGCTGGCGGCGATCTCGATGGTTGGTCTGGCGCTCTCCGGAGACCGGTATTTTCTCCTAACCATGATCACGGTGGTCGGTTTCGGATTTGGCGGCGCCTCCGTCCAACTCACCACGGTGAGCGTCAATCTATTCGGTCTGAAATCCGTTGGAGCGATGATGGGGCTGATCCTGGCCTTGGTCGGCTTTGTCGGGGCGGGTGGGCCATTGATCAGCGGGATGATCTACGACCAGACCGATTCGTATATTCCAGCCTTTATGGTGGGGGCCGGTGTCTTCCTGTTGTCTTTGATCCTCTCGGCGAGTCTTCGACGATGAGCGACGCCGGGATGTCGGGCGAAATAGGTGTTGGGCTAATTTCAAAAGGCACAGGGTCGGTTTTTGCACAATTTTCATCACGCATCGGGTAACTTTCCTGCGACGCCATACGTGGTGGGTTGCCGTACTGCTCGAAACCCTCTTAGATAGCGCAAAATTGAAAGCTTGGCGGTGATGGCGCGTTAAACGTCGTCTGGATCCAGGTTCACGGGGACAGGGAGACGTGAGCGTGTCAGCGGCGGAACAGGGCGTGGCGGAGGATCCCGTCAAGCTTACGGTCACGGGGATTTCCAAAAGTTTTGGCGGTGTGCAGGCGGTCAAGGACATCAGCCTGACGGTCCTCGAGGGCATGATTTTCGCCGAGGTATTTCTACGGGCAACCTGGAGAAATATCTCTGATAATTCCTGTCCTCAAGCATCGCTCATTTTCAGAGCCGACCTGTAAGGGTTTGATTTAGTCACCCTACCCCCGGCAAAGCCGTGGGCTTGTTGGGTGAGCGCCTCAAAGGCGCCGTAATATGTGAGCCGCCCAAGGCGGCTGAGCTACATCCCGAGCTTCATCTGATCGTAGCGCTCGTCCTCGGCTTCCTGGTGGCGGATGTAGGCGCGCACCATCGCCTCGTCTAGACCCACCGTCGACACAAAGTAACCCCGGGCCCAGAAGTGCTCCCCGGTGAAATTTCTCTTT
>CAXMQD010000508.1:0-1904 GCA_964194965.1 uncultured Acidimicrobiia bacterium
GTCGTGGTCATGATCTCAATTTCATAGCAGCGCCGCCGCGGCGAGCAGGACCGCGATCTCTCCTAGTTGTTCGATGGCGCCCAACACGTCGCCGGTGTAGCCACCGATTCGCGTTCGCGCAAGGCGGAACGCGACCAAGCCGATCGACCCGGCGGCGAGCAGTGCCACCAGCCCGGGCCCAAAGCCCAGGAACGCCACCGCAACGGCCGCGCCGATGCCGAGCGCGGTCCAGGCGTATTCGGTTTCGACCTGCCCGGCCCCGACCGCCAAGCCGTCGTCGCGGGCGAGCGGCGCCCAGGCCATGACCGCCGGCGGCAATGCCCGAGCTAGCGCATGGGCGGCGATCAGCGCGCCCACGGCCGCGCACGGCGCGGCGATGGCGGCGAGGGCCGCGGCGCGCAGCCCAACCGAGAGGATCAGCGCCAGCGTGCCGTAGGCGCCGATCCGGCTATCGCGCATGATTTCGAGCCGCCGCGCGGATTCGGCCCCGGCGAACAACCCGTCGGCGCTATCGGCCAAGCCGTCTTCGTGCAGCGCGCCGGTCATCAGAATGGTGGCGGCGACCGCGAGCAGGCCGGCGATCGCGGGGGTCAGGCCGAGCCCGGCGCTCAACCAATAAACTGCGCCGCCGCCAAGGCCGATCGCCGCCCCGGCCAAAGGCATCGCGCGGGTCGCGCGCGCGAGGTCCGGAGGCCGGTCCGGCTCGGTCACGGCCTCTGGTAGTGGCAGCCGGGTCAGGAACGTGAGCGCGGCCGCGAGGTCCACCCGCCAGGCAGCCAGCCAGGCCAAGGCCCCAGTGGCGTTTGGGCTGGCGCCTGGGTTGGCGCCTGGGTTGGCGCCTGGGCTGGCGTTTGGGCCGGCGGTCGGATCGTCGTCGTCCATGCGCATCGGTGGCACCGCCATTCACGGAGCGGGTCACGATTTTCTGTGGCCTTCCCGGCGTGGTTATAGGAAAGTTGCGTGGTCGCGCAACCACGGACCGCCTTCGGGCGGCGCATCGGCTCTCGACATCCCCGGAACGGAACCCTGGAAAAACCATGAGCGAGGACAGACCGCTCGCCAATTTCGACGAAGTCCGCGCGTTGCTGGCGGAATTGCCGGGCCCGGACCGGGACGCCTCGGCGGCGGCGGCGGCGCGCGAGGGTCAGTTGACCAAACCGGCCGGCGCGCTGGGCCGGCTCGAGGAATTGGCCGCCTGGCTGGCCGCCTGGCAGGGCCGCCATCCGCCGCGCGTGGCGCGCTCGCAGACCGCGGTATTCGCCGGCAACCACGGCGTCGCCGCCCAGGGGGTTTCGGCCTATCCCGCCGAGGTCACCAAGCAGATGGTCGCCAACTTCATCGCCGGCGGCGCGGCGGTGAATCAGCTCTGCGAGGCCGCCGATTCAGGCCTGCGGGTCTACGAGATGGGCCTGGACCAGCCGACCGAGGACTTTAGCCAGGCGCCGGCCATGGACGAGGCCGGCTGCGCCGGCGCCATCGCCTACGGCATGATGGCGGTCGAGGAGGGCCTCGACGTGATCGCGCTGGGCGAGATGGGCATCGCCAATACCACCAGCGCCGCGGCGCTGTGCCAGGCGCTCTACGGCGGCTCGGCGGCGGATTGGGTCGGGCGCGGCACCGGCGTCGACGACGACGGGCTCGACCGCAAGACCCAGGTCATCGAGGCGGCGGTGGCCAAACACCGCGCCGCCATGACCGATCCGCTCGAGGTGCTGCGCCATCTGGGCGGGTTCGAGCTGGCGGCGATCCTGGGCGCGGTGCTGGCCGCGCGCCTGGCGCGCACCCCGGTGCTGCTCGACGGCTATACCTGCACCGCCGCGGCCGCGGTGCTGCACGCGCTCGACCCCCACGCCCTCGACCACTGCCAGGTCGCCCATGTCTCGGTCGAGCCGGGCCACCGGCGC
>CAXMQD010000509.1:0-7874 GCA_964194965.1 uncultured Acidimicrobiia bacterium
CTACGAAACTGCTACGAAAACTGCTACGAAACATGATATGAAACTCAGGCTTGCTGGCTTCAAAAACGGCAGAAACCTGGGAAAACTAGGCCTTTGGAAGTGGCGTCCCCTAACCTCGGGGGCGGCGGTTGGACGGGAAAAGGCAGAGTTGCCATGATGGCTCCGGATACCGGTTTGGCACGGGTGCCGATCCAAGGCGCCTGCGCTTGGCGCGCGGCGGATTTGCACGAATCCGATTGGCTGTGGCACCTGCCCGCGAGTGCGGCGGCGGAGATCGCGGCGGCGCTCGCCGCGGTCAAAACACGCGGGCTCGACTGGCCGGATTTCGGTCGCGACGACTTCCCGCTGCCCGGCCTCGCCGTCACCTTGGCCGAGGCGGCGCGAGAGCTCGAAGAAGGCCGCGGCTTCCTGCGCCTGCGCGGGCTGCCGGTCGAAGGCTACGACGACGCCGATCTGCGCCGCATTTTCTGGGGCCTCGGCGCCCACTTGGGAACCGCGCGCTACCAGAGCGCGGACGGCGAGCTGATCGGCGAGGTGCGCGACGAGGTGCGCGCCTTTGGCACCGTGCGCGAGGCCTTCGAGCCGGCCGAGGACAGTGGCGCGCCCTTGTCTTCACGCGCCAAGTCGCGCTCCAACGGGCCCTTGCGGTTTCATACCGACCGTTGCGACGCCGCCGCCCTGCTCTGCGTCGGGGCCTCTAAATCCGGTGGGACCAGCAAGGTGGCGAGCGCGGTCGCGGTCCATAACGAGATCCTGGCGCGGCGCCCGGATCTGCTCGAGGTGCTCTACGGCGACTACTATCGCTGCCGTATCGGCGAGGAGAAGGGCGGCGAGACCCAGTCCTACAGCTTGCCGGTGTTCGCCGTCGAGCGCGGCCACTTCACCACCCAGTACTCGCGCACCTTCGTGGAAGAGGCGCCGAGCGTGCCCGGGGTGCCGCCGCTCACGGTCCAACAGGTCGCGGCGATCGACCTGCTGCACGAGGTCGCCGAGGAGCTCTGCCTGCACGCCGACTTCGAGCCTGGCGACTTGCAACTGATCAACAATCACGTGATCTACCACGCGCGCGACGCTTTCGAGGATGGCGCGGGCGGCCCAGGGGAGGACGGGGACCGGCTGCTGCTGCGCATCTGGCTATCCATGCCCAACAGCCGGCCGCTGCCCGAGGGCCACGCGGTGCTCTGGGGCGCGACCGAAGCCGGCGCCCCGCGCGGCGGCATCGCCCAACCGGCGTGAGCCGGAGGCGGGTCGCGCGGCAGTGAAAAATCGACTATGCTGATCGAGTATCAGACCTGCCATTCGGGGGGGGAACAGATGAAAATCAAAAATGCGATCGCATTGGTCACTGGCGCCAATCGTGGGCTGGGGTTGTGCTTCGTCGAGGCCCTGGTCGAATTCGGCGCGGCGAAGATTTATGCCACGGCCCGCAAGATCGATACGCTCGACCCCTTGGTAAGGAAGCATGAAGGTTTGGTCGTACCGCTGGGCCTGGATGTGACGGAGCAGGCTCAGGTCGACGCGGTGGCGGCGGCGGCGCGAGACGTCACGCTGCTGTTGAACAACGCCGGCGTCTTGGACGGACGCAGTTTAATGGAAGCCGAGAGCCTCTCCGGCTTCGAGCACGAGATGGCAGTGAACGTCTATGGCCTGGCCCGCATGTGCCGAACCTTCGCGCCGATCATCGAGGCCAACGGCGGCGGCGCCATTGCAAACATGCTGTCGGTCGCCTGCCTGGTTCATTATCCACCCTTTGGAACTTATGCCGCGACCAAAGCGGCCGCGATGTCATTGACCGCGTCCTTGCAGTTTGATTTGCGGGACAAAGGCGTCGAGGTCTTTGGTATTTATGCCGGCTTCATCGATACCGAAATGGCCGGCTTTGTCGCCCGTGACAAGGCCTCTCCGGATGAGGTCGCGCGCAACACAATGGTTGGAATCGAGGCGGGAGACGGGAATATCGACACCACCGAGGCGACCAAACAAACTCGGATCGATCTGCAAAGAAATCCGGAGGGCGTCAAAGCCGACGTCTGGCTTTCGGCGGCCGATTTTCGTGCCAACCACCCGCTGACTTAGCCGTGGCCGATCGGCAAACCGGCGTTCGGCAAACCGGCGATCGGCAGTCGCGCGAACACTCACGGCCGCGACGCTGTCGAGGATGGCGGGCGCGATCGGCCGCTGACCGTGGGCCACGCGGTGCTCTGGGCGGTCCTCTGGGCGGTCCTCTGGGGTCCTGACCGGGAACCCTTGATCGCGCGGTGCGGCACGTGGTTACATCATGGTCTCGCGCTTAGCTGTATCAACCATGAGGCCGCGCGTTGCGGCACTCGAAACGGGAGGGCAGGCAAATGGCGGAGAGCGTCTACAAAGTCATCGAGCTCGTCGGCACCAGCACCGATTCTTGGGAGAAAGCCGCGGCCGCCGCGGTCACCAGAGCGAGCGAAAGTTTACGGGACCTGAGGATTGCCGAGGTCATGAGTCTCGACATGCAAATCAACGACGGGCGCATCGAGACCTACCGCGCGAAGGTGAAAGTTTCCTTCAAATTCGAAGGCGACGATTAAGACCGGCGCTCGCGGGCGACCGAACGGCGTGCCGCAACCTGCTTGACCGCCTCGAAGGCGCCGGGGTTGCCGGGCCGCGCCAGTTGCGCCCTCGGATCCACGACGCGGCACGCACGACCGCGTCCCATTCGAGGCCTTGTTTTCTCAAGCTGCCACGAGAGGCGACCGTGACCCTGCTGCCCTTCCAGATCCTGTATTTCGAGGACTTGAGCGTGGGAATGGTCGAGTCCTACTCCAAGACCGTCAAATCGTCCAATGTCGTGGGATTTGCGGAAATCACCGGAGATCGGAACCCGATTCACCTCTCGGAGCATTTTGCGGCGAAAACCCCGTTCAAGGGCCGGATCGCGCATGGCCTCTATACCGCCAGCCTGATCTCGGCCGTGATCGGCACGAGATTGCCGGGACCCGGCGCCATCTACATTTCGCAGACCTTGAATTTTCTCGCGCCCGTGAAGATTGGCGATACGGTCGACGCCACGGTCGAGATCGTCGATCTAAGCGAACGCGGGCAGAGGGCCAGACTCCAGTGCAACTGCAATGTCGGAACCACCGTGGTCCTGGAGGGCGAGGCGATGGTGAAAGTCCCACGCCGCCCCTAGGGCCACCAACAAGACTGACTCGCGGCGGAACGCACGCGGCCGAAGCCAACGCCCGGCGCGATGGCTTCGCCCAGTTGGGGTGAGGCGAGACAATTTTGCAATGAACGAAACGCACAGTTGCGCCGCGGTTCCGTGATTGAATTGCTGAATGCGAGGTGCGGCTCGGTGATGTCGGCTTTAGAGACAACACCGGACGTGCGGGAGGGTTGGTCGGAACGGGCGATAATAGCCAATACCGGACATTGGTGGTGCATCAAATTACATCGCAAAGCGGCACCTAGATGCTGGCGGGTGGGAGCCGTCCACTGCATCATAACCGGAAGTCGCTACATCTTGGTCGTAAGCCAGATAGTCCTCAATCCGACTTCGCACGGATCGCTTCGGCTCGGGCTTCCATTCTCCCTGCCTCTTTGGCACGCGCGGTCTGTCGGAGTAGTGCAGCGTAGTTCTCCAAGCTCTGTGCCACCAGTGGATGCTCGGGTCCGAGGGTTTTTTCGGCGATAGCCAGCGCCCGTTTGTAGAGCGGTTCGGCCTCGGCGTAGTTGCCTTGGGCTTTGTAGAGCGCCGCCAGGTTAGTGAGGCTCGGGGCCACGGCGTGATGCTCGGGTCCCAGAACCTTTTCCCTGATCGCCAGGGCGCGCTTATAGAGCAGTGCGGACTCCGCGAAGCGACCCTGGGCGCGGTAAATTCCCGCCAGGTTTTTGAGATAAAGAGCTGTGGTTAAATGGTTGGGGCCAAAATTTCTTGTCGCCAGTCTCAGGGCCTCCTTGGCATGGGGTTCGGCCTCCGAGTAGCGGCCTTGCCGGTAAAGGGTGTTGTAACTGGCGAAACGATTTTCCAACTCTGTCGAAGCGTCGCCAGGTTGTTGAGGCTCATGGCCAGAGGCCAAGTTGGGAACATGAGTCGCCCACAAGACGGCGACGGCAAGGCAGAGAATGGTGCGTCGAACATGCATGGTTTTCGGCCCATCAGTCGTTCACATCGAAACCGGCGGATCAGAACAGCGTATCTCAATTTGACTTTGAGAGCGAGCTTCGGTGGGCGTCGATGATTGTCCGAGTCGGGTCAAGACTCGCCGTTCGCGGCCGGCCCTGAACAGGTCCGGAGTTGGAGGGAAAGTGGCCGCGGCCCCGCGACCTCAGGCCTCCACGAGCAGCTTTTCGGCCAGTTGCTTCTTAGCGTCCTTGTCAAGCTTCTTGAGCTCGTTGGAGAGCACGCGCTCGTTGACCGATTGGTTCCAGTAGTCGAGCGAGTCGAAGCCGAGCAGCGCGTACCTGTCGACGAACTGGCGCAGCACCTCGTTTGTCGGGCCTATGTCCCAGCAGACCTTAATAGTAGATCTTGGCGCCCCATCGCCTCCCGAGGAACGGGCTCAGGACGGCAGGTCGGCGACCCGGCGCGCGGTTTCTGCCGCGAAGCTGTCGGTCGTGCCGCTGCCGCCCAAATCCGGGGTGCGCGCCGCGCCGTCTTCCAGGCAGGCGTCCACCGCCCGCTCGATCGTCCGGGCCGCGTCGGCCAGGCGGTGATCGCCGCCGCGCGCGGCCAGCCAATCCAAGAGCATGGCAACGGAGAGGATCAGAGAAACCGGATTGGCGACGCCCTGGCCGGCGATGTCCGGGGCGGAGCCGTGCTGGGCCTGGGCCATGGCGTGATCCCCGCCGGCGTTGAGGGAGGCCGCCAGGCCCAATCCGCCGGCCAGCTCCGATGCCTCGTCGGAGAGGATGTCGCCGAACATGTTGGTCGTCACGATGACGTCGAAACGCTCCGGCGCGCGAACCAGGTGGGCCGCCATCGCATCCACCAGTTCTTCTTTGTACTCGGTCGCGGGGTTGGTGCCGGCGACGGCGCGCACCCGATCGAGAAACAGTCCGTCGGAAACGCGCAGAACGTTTGCCTTGTGCACGGCGGTGACCTTTCGCCGCCGCCGCGCCGCCAGGGCGAAGGCCTGCTCGGCGATCCGCTGCGAACCCCGCGCCGTGACTTTTCGTATCGCCAGCGCGAGATCTTCGGTGGGCATGAATTCGCCCGTGCCCGTGACCATGGTTCGGTCCGCGTAGAAGCCTTCGGTGTTCTCGCGCACGATGACCAGGTCCATCGGCCGGCCGGTCGGCGTGGCGATTCCCGGGCGCGATCTGGCGGGGCGGATGTTGGCGTAAAGGTCCAGGCGTTTCCTGAGAACGCCGGAGGGGTTGTGTCCGCCTTCCGCGAGCGGCGGATAGGAATTGTGGGAAACCGGACCCAGGATCACGCCGTCGACCGCCTCGGCTAGCTCGATGGTCGCGTCGCGGAGGGTGGTCCCGTGGCGTTCGAGGGCGGCAAAGCCGATCTCGTCGAGCTGCAATTCCAAGGAGAAGCCGAACCGCAGGCGGGCGGCGTCGAGGACCAGACGGGCCGCCTCGGTGATTTCCGGCCCGATGCCGTCTCCGGGGAGCAGGAGGAGTTTCATTGTTTCTTCCGTGGTGCACGTGCTGCCGCACCGAAGCCGCAGCGACATATGGGAAAGAGCGGCCCGACCCTGTAGGACCCCAAGCGATTTTGCGACGACCAATGCGGACAAGAGGTGGAGGGCCGCACAGGGGAGGGGGTCCGGCAGCGTTTGACGTGCTGAAAGCGAGAAGCGGCCCGCTGCTCTCGGCTCTAGAGACAACCGCGGACATGTTGGAGGGTTGGTCGGAACGGATAAATAATAACTGAGAGGCGACATCCGATCCCTTTAATATCCACGTTTAGTTTCCCGACCTATCGCCGATAAAACTCCTCCATGACGGTATCGAGAATCCGCTTCGGCCCAGTTTCTCGCTATCCCGATCGCCGCTATACTGGCCGCCGAGGGTCCCTGTTCGTTTCAAGGAAGGAACGCGTTCGAAGTGGCACATTCCGTAAGCAGGCTGGCCGTAAGCATCCTGGTCGATTGGGGGACCACCAATTTTCGCGCTTGGTTGGTTGGGGCCGACGGCGCCGTCTTGGATCGCCGGGACGCGGCCCAGGGCATCATGCAGGTGCCCGCGGGCGGCTTCCCGGCCGCGCTCGACGGTCAGGTCGCGAGCTGGCGTTCGATCCATTCGGATTTGCCGGTCCTCATGTCGGGCATGGTCGGCAGCCGCCAGGGTTGGGCCGAGGCGCCCTACCTGTCCTGCCCGGCGGGCGCCGAGGCGCTCGCGGGCGCGCTTTTCGAAGTGCCCGGCGCGGCCGGGGTTTGGATCGTTCCCGGCGTGTCCTACCAGGCGCCGGATGGGCGCCACGATGTGATCCGTGGCGAGGAGGTGCAGATCTTCGGCGCGCTGGCGGATCGGGCACACGGCCGCCAGGTTTTCTGCCTGCCCGGCACCCACAGCAAATGGGCCGCGGTCGAGGACGGCCGTATCGCGTGGTTCGCCACCGCCATGACCGGCGAGGTCTATTCGGTCCTGGCGGAGCACAGCATTCTCGGGCGGCTGATGGACGATATCGCCCAAGACGGGGCTGGCCAAGACGGGGCTGGCCAAGACGAGGTTGGCCAAGACGGGGCTGGCCAGCACGATGCCGCCTCGTTTCGCCAGGGTTTGGAACTGGCGGCCGAGCCGGGCGGCCTGCTCAATCACCTCTTCGCGGTGCGGGCGGAAGGCCTGTTCGGCGCGGTGCCGGCGGCGGGCTTGCGGTCTTACCTTTCTGGAATTCTAATCGGCCACGAGGTTCGCGCCATGTGCGGCATCGCCAGACCCGAGGGCCCGGTCACGCTGATCGGCCGGCCGGATATCACCCGGCTCTATGGTTCGGCGATCGGGCTTGCCGGCCCGTCGACCCAGGCCGTGACCTCCCAGGACGCCACCTTGAAGGGGCTGTCGATTTTGCGGAAGGCGATACCGCACGGCTGAATCCGCATCCGCGCGTCCACGGCGCCATCGGCAGCGCCGCTATTGGCGATCTGGAGGTTTCCCTAGCGGCATAGATTCCCCAGCATATACCCGCTACCCTACCGTGTGAGAGGGGAATCGGGCATGGAACGACGCCTCGCCGCCATACTTGCCGCCGACGTGGTTGGTTACTCGCGCCTCATGGGCCAAGACGAGGTGGGCACCCTGGCGCGTCTTGAGGGTCTGAAGGCTGAGATCCTGGACCCCCTAATCGCGCGACATCGCGGCCGTGTCGTCAAGCTGATGGGCGATGGCTTCCTGGTGGAGTTCGCCAGCGTTGTCGATGCTCTGACTTGCGCGCTGGATTGGCAGGGCGCGGTGGAGGCTCGTGCAGGCTTAGTGCCCGAGGATCAAGCGTTCCGGTTTCGCATTGGAGTCAACCTCGGCGACGTTATGGTCAGGGGCGATGACCTCTATGGCGACGGCGTCAACGTTGCCGCGCGCCTTGAGAGCTTGGCGGAACCAGGCTCTGTATTGGTCTCAGGTACGGTCTTCGACCATGCGAAAGGCAAGGTGCCCGCAACCTTTGAGGATTTGGGCGAGCAGGAGCTGAAAAACATCGCGGAGCCAGTGCGGGTCTTCCGGGTCTCAATGGAGTCTACGGCCACCAGCGCTCCCGCCGTTGCAAAAACCGAAGCAAAATCCAAGCGACTTCCGGCAGTCGCCGTTATTTTTGTCCTGCTGGTCATAGCAGCTAGCGCGACCCTCTGGCTGAAGCCCTGGGAACCACGCGAAGATCCGGTCTCGGTCGAGACCATGGCCTTTCCGCTCCCCGACAAGCCGTCCATCGCGGTGCTGCCATTCACCAATCTGTC
>CAXMQD010000510.1:0-1731 GCA_964194965.1 uncultured Acidimicrobiia bacterium
TGGCGCTCGACCAGCGTCGCGATGTAGCTGTTCTTCGACCCGCCGATCAGGTCGCCCTCCCAGTGTCCCGGAATGGCACGGTCTTCGACGCAAGCGGGTCTCTGGCTGATCGACACAGCATCCTTGATCTGACCCAATCCGTTACGTTTCAAGCTGGCGTGTTTGGACCGGCGGATCGTGCGTCTGGCGCGCAGATGCTCGAGCAGCGCCTTCTTCAGAACGCCGCGCGCCTGAATGTACAGGCTCCGATATATCGTCTCGTGTGACACTTGGCTTTGTGTCTCTCCCGGGAACGCACGCTTGAGCCAGCCCGCAATTTGCTCCGGCGACCATTTGCGCCGCAGCTTCATGGATACTGTGCGGCGTAAGGCGGGGTGACAAGCCAGCTTGCAGACCTTCGGGCGCAGCGCCCGGTCCCATGCCGCCTGATCCGAGGCCGCCGCGCGATACGCGGCAGACCCACCATTGCGCCTGACTTTGGAGTGCGCCCCTATTCATGGACAGTTTCATGCGTCGGTTTTGGTCAGGGGCCGGGCGTTGCGTTCCTCGTACTGTTTTGGGCTGAGATAGCCGAGTGCTGAGTGGAGCCTCCTTTCATTATAGACCTCGTCGATGAAGCGTGGAAGATCCTCGGCGACATCCTCGAAGGTCTCGTATTCGGCGACGTAGACTGCCTCGACCTTGAGCGTTTTCATGAAGCTTTCGGCCTTTGCGTTGTCGTATGGATTGCCGCGCCGGCTCATCGAGCCGACGAAGCCGTGGGCCTTGAGCAGGGCGCGGTGCGGCTCGGAGGCGTATTGCGAGCCCCGATCCGAGTGGTGGACGCACCCAGGCAGGGGCCGTCGCTGAGCGACCGCAGCCTTGAGTGCGGCGACGACCAGACGCGTGTCGATCGAGCGGCTGAGAGCATAGCCGACCACCCGTCGCGACCAGGCGTCCAGGATCACTGCAAGATAAACGAACCCCACCGCGATTGCGACATAGGTGATGTCGGAGACCCAGAGTTGATCGGGGCCGTGAACCTCGAAGCCTCTGGCGATGTTCGCAAACACCGGCCCGTCATGGTCACTGTCGGTGGTCCTGACGAACCGGCGCTTGCGGCGCCGAGTGAGGTCGTGCTCGCGCATCAGGCGGCGAACCTTCTTGGAGTTGACGACATGGCCGCGGTGGCGCAGCTCGGCATCGACCCGGCGGTAGCCATAGGCTTCGAACTCGTCGCAGATCGCCTTCATCTCGGCGATGATCCCGGCGTCCGCAGCCTTGGCGGCGGGTTCCGCGTAGTAGGTTGATCGCGCAATACCCATCAGCCGGCATCCTTTCGCGACAGAGAGGCCGTCGGGCCGGCAATCACGGAGGTAGCCGCGTTTCTCGGCGGGCGGGCGTTTTTCAAAGCCCCCTTTAGAAACTCGATCTCCAGCGCCTGGCGCCCGGCGAGGCGCTCCAGGGCCGCGATCTTCGCCTCGCGCTCCTGGAGCAGATCGGCGGCATGCGCCTCATCGTCGTACGCACCGGCCTCATACTTCGCGACCCAGCTGCGGATCAGGCCGCGCGCGATGTCGTGGCGCCTGCTGAGAACATGCTGTGGCTCGCCGCCGAGGTATTCCTCAACCACGCGGCGCTTGAACTCGATGCTGTGTGTGCGGTGTCTGGCCATGGGCTTCATCCTTCAAAAGCCCAGCCTCCTGGTCAATTCGCTATATCCTAACTGTCCGGCTCAGGGGGCGCACTCCA
>CAXMQD010000511.1:0-7360 GCA_964194965.1 uncultured Acidimicrobiia bacterium
GGCACCACGACGCTGGAAGCTCTCCAGGCGCTCGACCGCGACCAGAACACCGAGGCGGTGGTCATCGTCGGCGAAATCGGCGGCGCCATGGAAGAGGCCGCGGCCGACTACGCGCAAACCATGGACAAGCCGATCATCGCCTTCATCGCCGGCGCCGCCGCCCCGCCGGGCAAGCGCATGGGCCACGCCGGCGCCATCGTGCTCGGCGACAAGGGCACCTTCGCCGCCAAGTGCGACGCGCTCGAAGCCGCCGGCGCCACCGTGGTCGCCACCCCCACCGAAATCACCCCGGCGCTCGAAGCGCTGCTGGGCTAGGTCGGGCATTCACGGACGAGTATTGGGCCAGTGGCGGCCCGCCGATGCCGGCTTTTGAGCTAACACCGGACCTGCCGAAGGGCGGCCGGAACAGGCGCGATTAGCCGATTCCCGACAAACAGGCCTGAGCTGAAAATTGAATTCTGAACCTGGATGGCCCCAATTTCGCCAACTCCTTGACCCCCTTCCCAATCCTATGGGGGATTGGTCTCTCTGATTGTCCATGTTGTAGGCTAGGCTGGCGCCTCGTAGGCTATACTGGGACGAAATCTCCAGGGCGGCAAAAGGAGCAATCGACATGGCAAACGCGGCGGAACGGATCGAAAAGGCCAGCCAGAAATTACACAAACAGGCGGACAAGTTTGGCGAGGCCTTGGTCAGTGGATTTCATTTGCTGGCGCTATTCGCCATCGGCGGCACGATCGTCTGGGCCGCGGTATTCGAATTCATCAAAATGATGGCGCAAGGCCACGCGACAGTTGAGGACATTCTGCTCCTATTCATTTTTCTGGAGCTGGGTGCCATGGTGGGAATCTACTTTACCACCAATCATATGCCGGTGCGTTTCCTGCTCTATATCGCGCTGACGGCCTTAACCCGCCTTTTGATCGGCATGGTAAACCTCGAGCATGTCGTATTGATCGATGCGCTCCAGACGGCCCACCTCGGCCTTCTCATCGTCACCGGCTGCATTCTGTTGCTGGCCCTCTCCGTGTTGACGCTGCGCTATGCCAGCTACAAGTACCCTTCGGTGAAGCGAACCATGGGAGCAAGCGCCGGCGGAACCGAAGACATGGGTTGAAGAGCCGACCGTGGACGATTAATGACTCGACGAGGCCACGAAACGTCGGCTTTCGGAGCAAAGCGGACGTTAATTTCGGGCGGCTGGATGTCTGCTTATAGCCGAGAGGCGACATAGGCTCTTGAGGTGAAGCCGGCAAACCACGGCAATATCACCAAGCCTACTTGGTGCTACGATTGACCACGAGCCTTCAAATAGCTCTCACTATCCAACGTGTAAAAGGGCCGCAAACCGATACCCTTCTTGACTGAATCCTTGAGGTCTTCATCTCGGCTATATTTAAGGCCGATTTTTTCAAGGATTCGCCCAGAGGCCTTGTTCCCCGGAGCTATACTTGCATGGCATCGAAAGTGATTGCCGTTGGTGAAAAACCAGTCGATGGCAGCTCGAGCCACCTCGGTAGCAATACCCTTCCCCCAATGAGACTGGCCAATTCCGTAACCGAACTCGGGACCTTCATTTTCGATCTGCGCAAGCTCAAATCCGCAAAATCCGAGCAGCGCGCCGGGTGGGGAAATCTCAGTGGTACGAGAGCAAACCGCCCAGCCACCATAGCCAAATCGTGGCCAGGGAGAATTATAGGCTTCGATGTATTGCAATGCACAGGCCAGTTGCTCGTCCTTTGTTCGAGGATTTTCAGGCAAGGTTTTCATTACCTCGGGATCGCCGAAGATTTCTCGTACAAGACCGTCAGCGTCCTCATCGACAAAAGGACGTAGAACCAGCCGTTTTGTTTCGAGACGTGGGGCTTCCATATGCCAATCCTCAAACCATCGGAACCATTACGCACGCCAGGGTATCCTACCGTAGATCATGGGTATTAGGGAGCACTTGCGCTAACCCGAGCCGAACGTCGGTTCCGGGTCAACATGCGACATTCCCAGCCTTATCCCGAATGTCGCAAGCTGTGGGAAGAGCGGACGTAATCTGCGCGAAATCGGACATCGGCATTTGAATGTCCGATTCTGAGTTCAAAGCGGAAGTACGGGCTCACCCCCAGGAACGTCGCTTCTCAGCCAGAACCAGACCTTCACGACAGGGCTCGCAAGTTGCTGAAAAACGCCGTGGCGTTATTCAAAGGTGATTCCCCGTCAAGGGTAAACCCTAATGCCTCTTGGCTCTGACTGCTGCATCTGAACTTCGATTCCCAAAATAGAGGCCGGCACGTACGCGTTTCGCAAGAGGATGGCCACCAGGCTTGGTCGAGCCCCATTTAGGTACAACGAACGTGACGTTTGCTTGGGATTCTGTTCTGTTGGCTCAGTGTTTGTGAGGCTCCATGTTTGAAAACTTCGAGACCCGGGAACTCGATACATCCGGCGCCCGGATTCACTTTTGCCACGGCGGAGACGGGCCGCCGCTGTTGCTGCTCCATGGGAACCCCATGACTCATGTGAGTTGGCACAAGATTGCAAACCGCCTTGCCGAGCGGTTCCACGTCGTCACGCCCGACCTCAGGGGATATGGGGATTCTTCGGCGCCCGATCCGGTGGCGGGAGACTTGAACTACTCATTTGGTGCGATGGCGCGGGATCAAGTCGAGGTCATGGAATCTCTGGGATATCGGGAATTCGTGGTCGCCGGTCACGACCGTGGCGGGCGGACGGCGCACCGCATGGGTCTCGATCACCCCAACCGCGTTAAACGTCTCTGCGTCGTGGATATCCTGCCCAGCCATCATGTCTGGACCCATGCGGATGCCAGTTGGGCTCGGAAATCCTGGCACTGGCTGTTCATGATCCAGCCCTGCGCCGAGGTCATGATGTCGTCGGTATCGGCGCGTTGGTTCATGGAGCAGAAACTCTCCAAGCCCGGTATCGGCCTCGATTTCTTCGATCCAGCCGCCTTTGACGAATATGTCCGATGTTTTACGGAGAAGACGATCAAGGGATCCTGCGCCGATTACCGTGCCTGCGCCTCTTGCGATCTCGAACAGGATAACGAAGATTTTGAGGCCGGCCGGAAATTGACCATGCCCACGTTGGCGATTTGGGGTTCGTGGAGCCACACCGGAACGGTCTGGGGCGACTTGGTGCCCATATGGAAGCGATACGCCGAAAATGTGACCGGCGGTCCCATCGAATGCGGTCACTACGTGCCCGAGGAAGCTCCGGACCAAACTTACGACTGGTTCCAGCGGTTCTTTGGCGGATAAAACACCTACCCGTCGGCGACGATAGTCTCTGTGACGAATGAGGCGCCGCGAATGTCGGCTTGGGCCATAACCGGCTGTTTTGGATGCCGCGGGTATCGGTCCGCACACGGTCTAGAGCGGACATCGCCCCTCGCGATGTCAAGAAATGAGTCCATGAGCTAGAGAAGAGCCGGATAACGAAACATGCTTCAAACCCCTCGAGTCACGCGCGGCATGGTGGTGGCGCCGCATCATTTGGCGGCGCAGGCGGGCTTGGCCGTGCTGCGCGACGGCGGCAATGCCATCGAAGCCATGGTCGCCGCTGCGTCGACCATCGCGGCGGTCTACCCGCACATGAACGGGCTCGGCGGCGACAATTTCTGGCTCATCGATCCCGGCAAGGATACGCCGATCGCCATCGACGCCTGCGGCGCGGCGGCCGGCCAAGCCAGTATCGCGTTCTACCGGGAGCACGGCCTGGCGGCGATTCCCTCGCGTGGCCCGCTGGCCGCCAACACCGTCGCCGGCGCGGTCTCGGGCTGGCGGGCGGCGCTCGAGGTCAGCCGGGCCTGGGGCGGGCGGCTGCCGCTCGCGCGCCTGCTCGAGGACGCCGTGGCCTACGCGCGCGACGGCATCGCGGTGACCCGCAGCCAACATACGAACACCCTGATCAAACGTCCGGAGATCGAGGACGTGCCCGGTTTCGCCGATACTTTCCTTGCCCAAGGCGCCGTGCCCGCCATCGGCGACTTGTTCACGAACCCCGCGCTCGCAAACACCCTGGAGCAGCTCGCCAAGGCGGGGCTCGACGACTTCTACCGCGGCGAATTAGCGCAATCGCTCGCCGAGGACCTTGAGCGCGCCGGCAGCCCGCTCGCGCTCGGCGACCTGAACGGACATGAGGCGCGACGGGTGGCGCCGCTGGACGTCGCCTTGCGCGCGGGGACCGCCTACAACTTGCCGCCGCCGACACAGGGGCTCGCCTCGCTGATCCTGCTCGGGGTGTTCGAGCGCCTGGGCGTCGAAGGGGCGGACGGCCTCGACTACGTCCATGGCCTGGTCGAGGCCGCCAAGTGCGCGTTCCGGGTCCGCGACGCCCATGTCACCGATCCGGCCTACATGTCCCGCGAGCCGCGCGATTTCCTGACCGGGGACGCGCTCGACGCCATGGCCGCAAGCATCGATCCGAAACGTGCCGCGCCCTGGGGCGCGGCGGCCAAGCCCGGCGATACGGTCTGGCTCGGCGCCATCGACGGCGAGGGCCGCGCGGTCAGCTTCATCCAGAGCCTGTATTGGGAGTTCGGTTCGGGCCTGGTGTTGCCCGAGAGCGGTGTGATCTGGCAGAACCGCGGCACGAGCTTCAGCCTCGACGCCGAGGCGGCCAACCCGCTGACGCCCGGGCGCAAGCCGTTTCACACCATCCAACCGGCGTTGGCGCGGCTTGACGACGGCCGGGTCATGGCCTACGGCACCATGGGCGGAGAGGGCCAACCCCAGACCCAGGCCATGATCTACACCCGCCACATCAACTACGGCCAGGAGCTGCAGGCGGCGGTAACCGCGCCGCGTTGGCTGTTGGGACGAACCTGGGGTGCCGTGGCGATGAACCTGCGCATCGAGAACCGCTTCCCCGAGGAGGTTATCGCGGCGTTGCGCGCGGCCGGGCACGATCTCGAAGTGGTCGGCCCTTTCGACGAGGTCATGGGCCACGCGGGCGCGTTGTTGCGCCATCCCTCCGGCATCATCGAAGGCGCCGCCGACCCGCGCGGCGACGGATCGGTCGCGGGGTTTTAGAGCGAGTTCCACTCACGTGGAACCGCGCCGGTCCATACCCCCACCCGGTCACCTATATGATACTGCCGTGGGATAGCCGGGCGGGCCTTTCACGGCAAATACCAGCCCGTGTACGCAGGCAGAGATTCGCCGTCATGTGGGGATGTAAACCGGGCAACGAAAACAGAGACCAGCCGGCGCCCGAAATCTTGCATCCCGGGCAGGCTATTGGGCCTCAACAGGTAACGCTGTGAGGCCAGAGGTCGAACGAGGGCGGTTTTTACGCGCCCTCGTCCAATACCCTATCTCTTCTTCGCGGCCTTCCGCTTCGCGGGTTTCCGCTTGGCGGTTTTTCTCTTGGCCGGCGCTTTGCGTTTGGCTGCCTTCTTCTTGGCAACCTTCCGCTTCGGCGCTTTGCGCTTGGCTACCTTCTTCTTGGCAACCTTCTTCTTCGGCGCTTTGCGCTTGGCTGCCTTCTTCTTGGCAACCTTTTTCTTGGCTACCTTCTTCTTGGCAACCTTCTTCTTCGGCGCTTTGCGCTTGGCTACCTTCTTCTTGGCGGCCTTCTTTTTAGCTGTCTTCTTTTTCGCTGTCTTGCGTTTGACGGTTTTGCGAGCGGGCGACCTCTTTTTCTTCGTAGTCCGCGCCGCGGCTATGGTTGTCTTTTCGGGCTCGGTCTCTGGTGTCGCCAATGACTCCTCCGCCGAAGTCGTTTTCTCGGACATTGCAAACCTCGTCCTTAGTGATTGTTCGGTAGTGATGATGGTCATTGGATAGTCTTCTTTCGAAAGCAAACCGATCCAATGAACGTATCCTCATGAGACGAAAATCGATTAAAAAATTGATTGCCATCCCGAGGGTACGTATCCGCTTACAACGTTGTCTCGGATTCGCGCAATCACTAAATGTTCGTGTGATGATCTTTTATTTGCACTGTGTTTTTCGTGTTGCGACGTAAAATCCCACACGACGGGTGCCGGCAAACAAAACAACGCACAGTTATCGCGCGAGCGACTTGCGCCGCGTCTTGCAATGCAACATTTCGATTGGAATTTGTTTTTCGTAAAGAGATCGCGCGCCGCGTGATCGCGCCGCCCGGTTTCGTTAGGAGCGTTGAACGTTGTTGTCGTTGACCACGCTCTCGATGCTTTCGGTCAACTGTTGCCGCCCGAACGGTTTAGCAATGTAATCTTCAACGCCGAGATCCTTGACCTTGGACTTGAGCAGCACCAGACCCGATTGAATGATCACCGGCGTTGTCACGCCCGTTCGGCGCATATGGTTCAGGACTTCGTAACCGTCCATATCCGGAAGTCCGATATCGAGCAAAATCAGGTCGTACTCCGCGGCGCGCGCTAAATCGAGCGCAGTCTTGCCGCTGGCGGCGATATCACAAGCATGGCCCTCGGCCCGCAGGGTCATCTCAACGGACTCCGACGTCTTGGAATCGTCCTCGATTAGCAAGATACGCACGACAACCTCTCTACAACGTGGTTTTTCGGATCGTGGAGATCCGGCCATTACATCGCGCCCAAGATAGAGAGGAGATATTAACAAACTTTTCCGCGCGTTGACGAACCGGTAGCCCGGGTTGAAACCTGGCCGCAACGGGGCCCACAACGGGGCCCACAACGGGGACCGTGTCATGATTTTTCGCCGGCCATCCGCGGCTCAATGCCGGCGGCATCGTGGGACGGTCGCGATGGGCAGAGCGTCGAGTTCGGACTCATCGAGCAGCAGATAGCGCCGGTGCGTCGCCGCTTATCGACCCGCGCGCGTCGAATGCAGGTTCGTGGATTGCCTGCTTTGTCCAGAAATATTCGCCATCACCCTCGCGCATCCGCGCGCTCCGTAACCCGCAAGTCGAGCGCCTCGGTGTGCGGCGCGCGGTTCAGGGAATCGCCGCGAGGATGTCCGTGATCCGGGCGCGCAACCCGGTCTTGCCGGGCGAGAAGGTGCCGTCGAATGCGGCGGTGCCGCTCGTGAAGGCGTCGACGCCGGCGCGCGCCAGCGCCCGAAGCCGGGCCGTGGTATCGATGCTGCCGGCCACGATCAACCGGCCGGTAAGTGCCGCGCGCGCGGCATCGACCAGCGCCAGGGGATCGGCTTCGACCGCGCGATAGGCCAAGAGATCGGCCCCGGCGCACCCCGCCGCCTCCATGCGCCGGCAATCGGCGGCCACGTCCTCTGGGCCACCGCGCAGGCGGGTCGGGTGGCCCTCGGTGCGGCCCGGAAAGGGATAGTAGGCGATACCGCTGCCCGATAGCAGTTTCAAGGTGGCCGCGACCTCGAAGCCGCCGAGCAGCCGGTCGACACCCAGCTTCCGCGCCACCCGG
>CAXMQD010000512.1:0-3714 GCA_964194965.1 uncultured Acidimicrobiia bacterium
CTCGCCATGGTGTTCGCCCTGGCGCCGGCGGAGGTGGTGTTCGCGGGCTTTCGATCGGCGGCGCTGTGGCTGGTTTTCGGCGGCATGGTGCTGGGGATGGCGGTCCGCACCACGGGATTGGGCGCGCGCCTGGCCCACCACCTGGCGCCGGTGTTCGGGACCAGCTACACCGGCGTCATCTTCGGCGCCGTCCTCTCGGGCATGATGTTCGGCTTTCTCGTGCCATCGTCGATCGGCCGAATCGTGCTGCTGCTGCCGATCACGCTTGCCTTGGCGAAGCGCCTGGGCTTTGCCGCCGACTCGCGCGGCTACAAGGGCATGGTGCTGGCCGCCGGACTGGGCTGCTTCCTACCGACCTTTGGGATCCTGCCAGCCAACGTGCCCAACGTAGTGCTATTGGGCATAACCGAGGAGCTCTACGACGCGCCGCTGACCTACGGTCACTGGCTGTTGCTGCACTTCCCGGTGCTCGGCCTGCTCAAGGCCGCGGCGGTCGGCGCCTTGATCGTCGCGCTGTTCCCGGACCGGCCGAGCGCCGAAGCCCGCGAGCCGGCGCCCGGACCGATGACGGCCGAGGAGCGGCGCCTGGCCGTGGTCCTCTGCTTGGCGCTGGCCGGCTGGATGACCGACTTCTGGCACGGCATCTCGCCGGCCTGGGTCTCGCTCGGCGCCGCGGTGGTGGTGATGTTCCCGGGATTTGGCCTGTTCGGCCCGCGTGACTTCGCCAAAATCGACTTCGCGCCTATCGTTTACGTCGCCGGCGTCCTGGGCCTGGGTGCGCTGATCGCCTATTCGGGCTGGGGCGAACACCTGGGCGCGGCCATCGCCCAGATCCCGAGCCTCGGGCCGGACCAAGCGTTCGGCAATTTCGCGACCCTGGTGGCGGCCGGCATCGGGGTCGGCCTGGGTTCGACCCTGGCCGGCGTGCCGGCGGTCCTGACCCCGCTTGCCGCCGACTTGGCCGAGGCCACCGGGCTGTCCATCCAGACCGTGCTGATGCTACAGGTGCCGGCCTTTTCGACGCCACTGCTGCCCTACCAGGCACCGCCGCTGATCGTCGCCATGCAGATTGGCCGCCTGCGCTCGACCGAGGCCATCAAGCTGGTCCTCGCCATCGCGCTCGTGACTCTCGTCATCCTGCTGCCGCTGGATTACCTCTGGTGGCGCGCGCTCGGCGCGATTTGAGGGGGCGTCAGAACCTTCCGTCGTAGGCCCCGCGGTCGATGTGGGCGGCGATCACGGTGAAGGTTTCGGCTTCCAGGCCGGCCTCGACCGCCTGGCGCAGCTCGGCGCGGTTGGTCACGTCGACGCCGCGGCCGCCGAGCGCTTGGGCGACGGCGGCGAAGTCGGTCTCGCCGAAGTCGACGCCGGCGTTGGCCAAACCGGCGCCACGCTGCTTGATCTCGATCAGCGCCAGCGACGCATCGACGAACACCACCACCACCACCGGCAACTTGAGGTCGCGCAGGGTGGCGAGTTCGCCCAGCACCATTTCGAGCCCGGCGTCCCCGGTGAACGCCACCACCGGGGTCTCGGGCGCGGCCAGCTTGGCGCCGATGGCGAGCGGCAAGGCGCAACCCATGGTGCCCAGCGCGCTCGACTGCAACAGCGTACGCGGCTGGCTACAACGCCAGATCTGGCTGAGCAGGATGCGGTGGGCGCCGCTGTCCACCGTGGCGACGCCGTGCGCGGGCAGGACCTGACGGACCTCGTCGGCGATCGCGGCTGGACCCCAGGGCTCGTCGGCGGGAAAGGCGGCGGCGAGCGCGCGCTTGGTCTCCGCCGGCGCGCCGTTGGACCAGGTCGCGCTCGGCGCGGCGCCGTCCCGCAGCGCCGCGAGCCCGGCGGCGATATCGCCGGCGAAGCTATGGGTGACTCGGTGCACGCCGTGGCGGTTGGGCGCGGCGGCGAATTCGATCACCGGGACCTGGTCCGGGTCCCAGGGGTCGCACCAGGCGTGGCGCATCTCGATCGGGTCGTAGCCGGCGAGGACGATCAAGTCCGCGGTCTCGATCAGCGGCAATATATGTTGGTCCGCGCGCGGCGACAGCCCGCCGCCGCCGAGCGCGAGTGGGTCGTCCTCCGGCAGCACCCCTTTGGCCTTGTAGGTGGTCACCACGGGGATCGCAAAGTCGCGCGCGAAGGCCGCGGCCGCCGCCGCCGCGCCCTGGAACAGCAGCTCCGGACCGGCGATCAGAATCGGCCGTTTGGCTCGGGCGAGCGCGGCGCGCGCGGCCTCGAGCGCGGGTCCCTCGGCCGGCGCCATTGCGGCGGGGCGCGCGTATTTCGGCGACCGCGCGTTGGGCTGTTCCTTCGGGGCGAGGGACACCGGCAGGTCGATGTGCACCGGCCCGGGGCGGCCCTCGGTCGCGATCGTCAACGCGCGCTCGATCAGGGTATCGACCGCGCCGTCCTCGGCCATGAACGTGGCCTTGGTGATCGGCGCCAGCACCGCCCGGTGGTCGAAGACCTGGTGGGTGTACCCCAGCGCCTCGGCCGGATCGACGCAGCCGGTGAGGTATATGAGCGGCACCCGCTCCTGCTCCGCGTTGGCGATGACGTTGACCGCGTTCGCCATGCCCGGCCCCAGGGTGGCGAGCAGGATGCCCGGTGCGCCGGTCATGTGGTAGGCCCCCTCGGCCATGTAGCCGCCGGCGTTCTCGTGCTTGACCAAGTGAAAGGCGATGCCGGCCTCGATCAGCGCATCCATCACGCATAGCACCTCGCCGCCGGGCATGCCGAAGGCATGGCGGCAGCCGGCCGCGTGCAGCCCACGAGCGATGATCCGGGCTGCCGTGGCCACGGCGTTCAGTCGCCTCCGCGCGGCAGGTTGAGATAGCCGTCGCGGGTCTGAGGTAATTTTCGTCCCAGCAGCCGCGAGGCGATCAACGTCCGCAGCACCTGGGCGGTACCGCCGCCGATGGTGAACATGCGCGCATCCCGCACCATGCGCTCGAGCGGCCGGTTGCGCGAGTAGCCGGCGGCGCCGAACATCTGCAGCGCGTCGTTGGTGACTTTGATCGCCATCTCGGAAGCGAAGACCTTGGCCTGGGCCGCCTCGAGCGGATCGGGAAAGCCGGTACCGCCGGCGGCGCAATCGGCGGCTTTGTAGATCAGCCCGCGCGCCGCCTCGATCTGGGTCGCCATGTCGGCCAGCATCCATTGCAGGCCCTGGAACTCGTAGATCGGCCGGCCGAACTGCTCGCGCTCGGCGCTGTAGGCCAGCGCCGCCTCGTAGGCGCCCTCGGCCAGGCCGAAGGCGACAGTGGCGGCGCCGATACGCTGGCCGTTATAGGCGTTCATCAATTGCGCGAAGCTGCGCCGCAAACCCTCGGGCGGCTGTACCAGCATTTCGGCCGGCACCTCCAGATCCTCGAAGATGAGCTCGGTTTCCGGGATGCCGCGCAGGCCCATGGTCGGTTCGCGCGCGCCAATGACCAGGCCCTTGGGCGTGCCGGCCTCGGGATCGCGCAGGATAAGGAACCCGCCGATGCCCTGTTCTACGCCACCCTCGAAGACGCGCGCGAAGATCATGTGCAGGCGCGACACGCCGCCGCCGGTGATCCAGTGCTTCTTGCCGTTGATCACATAGACGTCTCCGCGGCGCTCGGCGCGGGTGGTCATCTCGGTCGCGGCCGATCCGGCGCCGGGTTCGGTGATGCAGATCGCCGGTTTGTCCCCGGACAGCACCGCCTCCGCGGCCAGGCGTTTCTG
>CAXMQD010000513.1:0-5314 GCA_964194965.1 uncultured Acidimicrobiia bacterium
TATCCCCTGAAGCCTCGCTTTGCCTTCTTAACAAGGCGTTTGGGAAAGGACGTTCGTTTCGCCTTCATGATGTCGTTGGCTCTCGGTGGTT
Source organism: uncultured Acidimicrobiia bacterium (assembly GCA_964194965.1). Classification (GTDB taxonomy): domain Bacteria; phylum Pseudomonadota; class Alphaproteobacteria; order Kiloniellales; family J153; genus JACZVL01. Next base: position 92 of record CAXMQD010000513.1, read on the forward strand.
GGTGGTCGCCCAACGATTTGAGGCTGGTCACTGATGACAAAGGCCTGAGATTATTCGCCGCCCAGAAAATCCGGTGGCAGTTTTGCCACGGCATTGCCAAGCCGCACAAGGCTGGCGGCCCAATCCTCACTTCCGTTGTGGGTCAAAAGTCCCCGTACTCCGACGGATCCCGGAACTTCCGGACCTGGCGGTAGTCCGGACGTAAACAACTAGATTTCGGACATTCGCGCCCGGAGGTCCGCTTTCGGGGGTAAACTCACCGTCCCGTGGAAGGGCCCGAGACGGCAAGTTCTAGCCAAGAGGCGACATTCGGGAGACGGTCCTAACCCCCAAAATCCGGCCATAAACTGCTGCGGAGTGGGAGCCATCCACTGCATCAAGAGCGGACTAAAAAGCATGGGTGTTCATCGGTTCACTACCTGCTGGAAAAGGTGCATAATGACCATGTCTAACAGCGGGAAACTCTATAGCACCCGCACCAAAAACACCGAGGGAGGTTCCCATGAGCGCACATGCCAAGGCTTTCATTGCGGTTGCGTTTGCCGCAGTTTTTCCCTTTGCAAGCGTTGCCTCTGCCGCAGAGATCGAAGTGCTTTGGCTGGGCCACGCCACGACGCGCATCACTAGCGTCGAGGGCAAAGTCATCGTCATCGATCCGTTCCTGAAGAAGAACCCGAAAACCCCGGCCAAATACAAAGACCTGACGGCACTTGGGAAGGTAGACCTGATTTTGGTCACCCACGGTCATAATGATCACACGCGCGACCTTACCGAATTGGCCCAAATCACCGGTGCGACCGTTGTCGCCAACTTCGAGTACGCGCTTCAGTTGGTGAGGCTGGGCGTGCTTGCCGCGGATAAGGCCATCGCTATGAACAAGGGCGGCACGGTGGCGCCACTGGGACGGGGCATTAAGGTCCACATGGTGCCCGCCGAGCACAGTTCGGCCGTCGACCTCCACACCATCGGGCTCGCCAATCCCCCGGGACCGGGTGAACCCAAGTTTATAGCCGGGGGCGTTCCGGTCGGCTACGTTATAGAATTGGAAAACGGATTCAAGATCTACCATTCGGGCGACACCGGCGTGTTCGGCGACATGTCTTTGATCAACAAATTTTTCGCACCCGACCTGGCCCTGGTTTGCATCGGCGGGCATTTCACCATGGACCCCGAGGGGGCAGCCTATGCCGTGCGGGAGCTGATCAAGCCAAAGCAGGTGATACCGATCCACTACGGGACTTTTCCGTTGCTCAATCGCACCCCGAAAGAGTTCATGGCCGCCTTGGGAGATACGTCGATAAAGGTTCTCGTCGTGAAGCCCGGAGAGGCAGTGACATTTTAAGAATGCTGCTTGCTGCGGGCATTTGTTCCGATCTGGGAAGCCGCTGCCACGGACACGGTACCTGCCGCAAGGCTTGAGCCGCTCAATCCGGCACCCCGGCATTTCGAAGACCTTCGGCGAAGCGCTCGGCGGTCTCCGGTTTTTTGAAAGGATGCCAGAACGCGCTCGCTTTGATCGTGAGGGGATCTTGGTAACTTAGGCCGTGACGTGTCCCTCCGTGCTTGCTCTCGTCCTGTATGGCTTTGAAGACCCTCGCAGCGTCCTCGCGGCGGTCAAGAAGACCGTATGTTGCCAACAACAAACGGAGTGACCAGCGGTCTTCCGGGTTGAGAACCGTAGCCTTTTCGAGCGAAGCCGCGGCCGTTTCGAGTTCCCCCATGCCGAATTGCGCCACACCTAACTCGTACAGATAGAACGGTGGATAATGGGGGTTGAGCCGCATGGCCCGCTCGACCGCCTGAAGCGCTTCGCCGGGGGCGCCGGCCAGGCTCAAGGCGCTGGCCAGAACGACATAGCTATCGGCGTCGTTGGGATCGAGGGCGATGGCGCGTTCGGCTTCGCCGATGGCCTCTTGGTGCTCCTGTCTGTGTATGAATCCGTCGGCGGCGACTTGGTGCGCGAGCGGCGTGGGGTTTCGCATGGCCTTTTCGAGGTATTCCTCGGCCTTGAAACGGGCATCGTGCCATGTGGGTGTTCCGACACTGTCGTGCCAAAGCCTTTTCCAACTTTGCCAGTAGGTTGCGGCCAATGCCGCATATGCCCGCGAATAATGGGTATCCAGCTCGATGGCCTTCTCGAAATGACCGACCGCCAATCCGAAGTCGTCCGGTCTCTGGCGCAGGTAATGCTGCCAGCCTTGCAGAAAGGCGTCGTAGGCTTCGGGAACCTCGGTCTCGATTTGGGCCACGCGGTTTTGTTCGCCCGCGGTCAACTTCACCGCCAGGACCGCGACGATCTTGCGCGCGACCTGGTCTTGCAAACCGAAGATGTCGGCGAGCGAGCCGTCGTAGCGTTCCGCCCAGAGGTGCCCGCCGGTCGTGGCGTCGATGAGCTGGACGTTGATTCGCACTTGCTCCCCGACCCGGCGCACGCTGCCTTCGAGCACGTAACGCACGCCGAGATCCTCGGCCACTTGGCGCACCTTCACCTGTTGGCCTTTGTAGGAAAACGACGAGTTGCGCGCGATCACGAACAGACCGGAAATCTTGGACAGGTCGGTAATCAAGTCCTCGGTCATGCCGTCGGCGAAATACTCCTGCGCCGAATCGTCGCTTATGTTTGTGAACGGCAGCACCGCGATCGAGGGTTTGTCGGGGAGCGGATAGGCCATGCGCTCGGTCGCGGCCGGTTCGACCCGCTCGGACCAGGGCTCGAGCCATAGCCCGATCCCGGTGGCGGCCACGAGGACCGCCGCCAAGCCCGCGCCCGCAATCCACTTCCATGCTGCCGGTCGTTGGGTCTTTCCGTGCACCGCGCCGGCGGCTTCCGGCTCCATATGGACCCGGAACACGTGGAGCGGTTCGGGGATGTTCTTGACCTGGTGTTCGCCGAGGTCCTCGAAGCCCGAGGCGACCTTGCCCTTGACCTGGTTGTACACCGTGCGCGAAACGCAGATGCCGCCGGGTTCCGCCAGGCCTTCCAAGCGGGCGGCGATGTTGACGCCGTCGCCGAAGATGTCGTCGCCCTCGCCGATGATGTCGCCGAGGTTGATGCCGATACGGTAGGCGATGCGCGTCTCCGCGGGTACTTCGGACTCGCGATCCGTCATGGCCAATTGGATGTTGACCGCACAGCGCAAGGCGTCGACCACGCTCGGGAATTCGGCGAGCAGGCCGTCGCCGGTGGTCTTGACGATGCGCCCCCGGTACTCGGCGATCCCGGGTTCGATCACCTCGGCGAGATAGGCTTGCTGACGCGCCAGCGTGCCGGCCTCATCCGCCGACATCAACCGGCTGTAGCCCACCATGTCGGCGGCCAGAATTGCGGCTAGGCGGCGCTCCATTTTCAGTCCCCTCTAGGACGGGAGACTATCAAACTGCCATGCAAAAATCTATGCGGTGAAAGAATGTCTGAACGTCGCCTCAAGGATATAAGAAAAGTCCAACCGTACGGCCATCACCGTCAACTTTTCGGCAATTAGCAGACCATGCGGTGCTTGCGATCGACCCTCATTTCCAGGGACATGTCCGAATCCGGTTTATCGGTAAATGCCAGTTTAGAATTTTGGGCCTGAATGTCCGGGTTGGTCACGGCTCGAAGCTTTGTCTGATCCCGGCGGCATGTGCATTTTCGATGCCGTGCATGAGCAGGTGCGCGACCGCCTCGACTTGAAGTTCGAAGACTTTGGAAAACAGGAAGTCAAAAACATCGACCGTCCGGTGCAGACTTGGAAATGGTCCGCATCGGGCGTCGAACCGGCGTCGAGGGTGCGCGGGCGATATTGAGCCAACTAGCCGAATGACGGCTTCGGGTCACCCTTTTCCCAGAGTGTCGGAAGCTGGGGTACAAGCGGACTTCACCTTTGGGCCGCTGGACTCCCGAGTCTAGCCACGCCGCTGGACTCCCGAGTCTAGCCAAAAGGCGATGTTCAAGCTTGGGCCTACCGTCATGGGATCACCTTCGTTTTGCGCAACGGGATCGACCGTGGAAGGTTGGCTGGCCTTGCTTCTTGGATGGTTACGCACCACGCTCACCCAAATGTGCGGACGGGGATCAATTACTGACGGAGGGTTCGATGAACCGATTGGAAGCGGTCGGTGTTAATGCACCGCAGATCGAATATTGGAACGGCCCTGCGGGGGATCGATGGGCCGAACTTGCCGACAGCCAGGATATTTTGCTCGGGGCCCTCGGTTTAGCCGCGATAGACGCTTGTGATATCCAACCTGGGCACACAGTACTGGATATCGGCTGCGGCAGCGGGACGACTACGATCGAGATTGCACGCCTGGTTGGCACCGAAGGTCACGTATTCGGTATCGATATCTCGACTCCAATGCTCGAAATCGGCCGCGCGCGATTGCAATCCATCGAAAACGTTGGCGTAACGTTCGACAACAAGGACGTTGCAACCTATCCCTTTGAGGAGGAGACGTTCGATCGCGTATTTTCCCGTTTCGGGGTGATGTTCTTTGTCGATCCGATCGCCGCGTTCACGAATATCCAATGCGGCATGAAATCCGGTGCGCGGATTGCGTTCGTGTGTTGGCAGGCGCTGAATAAGAACCCGTGGATGGAGATTCCGTTCAACATTGCACTCCAGTACGTCCCCGCGCCGCCGCCTCCTGATCCCGAAGCGCCTGGTCCGATGGCTTTCGCCGATCCTGATCGAGTACGACGAATTTTGTCCGAAGCAGGGTTTGTTGAAATTGAGATGAAATCGCTTGAATCGATGCTTCTGTTCGAGCCCAATGTAAGGGCAACGGCACAAAGGCTTGTTCGGCTGGGAGCGGCGTCGCGGCTGCTTAGTGATGCGCCAGAGGACATCAAAGCGCAAGTCGAAGACGACCTCAGCGAGGGGCTCGCCAAATATCAAACTGAGAGCGGCGTGATGATGGACAGCGCGACCTGGATCGTCAGCGCAACAACGCCCTGAGGGTTGAGTCTATGGAGGCTCTATGTCCGGGTTGGGTCAACAACGGAAGTCAGCCAAGGTCGCGGGAATGTCCGCTCCTGGGGGTAGAGCAGACTTCAATTTCGGGCGGCTGAAGGGCTGCTTTTAGCCATAAGCAGACTCTCCCCGCTCCTCGAGGGCGATCGAAATCGGGCACATTGCGATGCCGGTGGTGGGAGCCGTCCACTGCATCACCAGCGGACCACTCGGATTCCTCAAAGGGCCTTTCTGATTTCACTTTCTTCGGCAGTGCCTAGTTTTTCCAAGG
>CAXMQD010000514.1:0-8001 GCA_964194965.1 uncultured Acidimicrobiia bacterium
TGGCCGGCATGGTCGCCAAGTACTGGTTCGAGCAGATCGCGCGCCAGCCGGTCGAGATCGACATCGCCTCCGAGTTCCGCTACCGCGAGGCACCGCTGCCCGAGAACGGGGTCAGCCTGTTCATCTCCCAGTCCGGCGAAACCATCGACACCCTGGCTGCGCTACGCTATGCGCGCGCGCAGGGCCAAAAGATCCTCTCGGTGGTGAACGTGCCTGAAAGCAGCATCGCGCGCGAATCCGATGCGGTTCTGCCGACCCTCGCCGGGCCGGAGATCGGGGTCGCCTCGACCAAGGCCTTCACCACCCAATTGACCGTGCTCGCTTGTCTGACGCTCGCCACGGCGCGGGCGCGCGGCGTCATCGACGCGGCGGCCGAGGCGGTGCTGTCCACGGCATTGACCGAGGTGCCGGCACGGGTCGCCGAGATCCTGAACCACGACGATTCGATCCGCGAGATCGCCGCCTTCATAGCCGAGGCGCGCGACGTGCTCTATCTTGGGCGCGGCAATATCTATCCGCTCGCGCTCGAAGGCGCGCTCAAGCTCAAGGAAATTAGCTACATCCACGCCGAGGGTTATGCCGCCGGCGAGATGAAACACGGGCCGATCGCGCTCATTGACGACTCCGTGCCGGTGATCGTCTGCGCGCCCTCGGGGCCGCTGTTCGACAAGACTGCCTCCAACATCGCCGAGGTCGCGGCCCGCGGCGGCTTGGTGGTGCTGCTCTCGGACGCCGAGGGCATCCGCAAGGTCGGCAACCAGGCGCTGCACAGCATCGAGCTGCCCGAAATCGATCCTTTCGTGGCGCCGATCCTCTATGCGCTTCCGGTGCAACTACTGGCCTACCACACCGCGGTCATCAAGGGCACCGACGTCGACCAACCGCGCAACCTGGCGAAAAGCGTGACCGTGGAATAACAGCCAGACAAGCGGCGCTGCCATGGAAACCGCGACCAGCCCCGCTGTTATCGTGCTCACCCTCGCCGCCGCCGGGGCGGCGCTCACCGCCTGGTGGGTATCGATGCAGAGACAGCGACGCCGCGGGCGTCTGGTCGAATGGATCAAGGCGAACCACGCCGCGAGCTGGGCTGCCTTGCCCTGGTTCTCGCGCCGCTTCATGCCGGACAATGGGGTCGAACGCCTGCGCCGCCAGGGCCTTGGCAACGACGTGGATTTCATGATCCGCTATCGGGAATCCAAACGGGGTACGTGGCTGCTTCTGGGCCTGATAGGACTCGGCGTTCTGCTGATCGGCATGGTGCCGCTTGGGGTACGCTATTTTGGTTGGACCTGGTAGCCGGGTCGAATTCCGGAAAGATCACATCAATCTTGCCCCGGGCCAGCAGAGCGCGCGGCGGTGCGCTCGCCAAACAGCATGCTGATATTGATCCGCCGGTTTTCGAACCCCTCCTTAAAGTGAAAATCGTCGGAGGCGTGAAACAGGTTGGAGCGAAACAGTAAGGCCCGGTTCTCGCGGTACGGAATGGCGATCGAATCGGCCGATTCCAGAAACGCTGAGATTCGTTTTTGGATGTGTGGGGCATTCTTCCGCTTGTTGTACTCCATCCAATCCCAATCGAGAGGCTGTTCCTTCTTGTAGACGATGAGGCCGCCGCGATCGGTGTCGACGTTGGCGGCATCGGGGGTAATCCAAAAGTTAAAGGTGACGGCGCCGTCATCGGTGTGCGCATGGACACCCTTTCCCTGCGCCTGGTGCCGATAAACCCACATGTTGGTGAGGAACTGAGAACCGATGACGCGCGGCAAGCGCCGTTTGAGCGCCTCGGCGATCTGGTACAGAAGGCCGCAGTTGAACCCGTTGGTTACGTTCGAGGATACGAAGCCTGCGGCATCGGAACCGAAATAAATGGTCGCCTCCAGGCAGAACCGCCGCAACTCTTGCAGAGCCTCCGGACCGAGAAAATCGTCGAGGCAAACGATAGGGGTCGGAGAGGATAGAAATTCATTCTCTATGGCCTCGCAATCGAGGCGATCGTTTATCGCGCCCGAGGGGACGGCCGGGGCGTCTACATAGTGAATGAAGCTATCGCAAAATGCCTCGATACCGCGCGCCAAGCCGCCGGGCACCGTGATGGCGCCATGGCCGCCGCCATCGCCCCCATCGCCCCCGCCATCGCCGCTATCGCCGCCGAACTCGTCCAGCACCGAGCGGAAGTGCGCGACCGTATCGCCGAAGGATGGGTCGATCAATTCTTTCGCAAGCAAATATTCGAGCTGTTCGACGCGATCGACGAACCTGAACCAAGGAATCGGCCGCTTGTCGGGCGGCGCCTCTCCGCCTATCGATCGTTCGTTATCGAGCGCGCCAGGAGTGGCGCGTATCGGGCCATGCTTCATTTCCAAGAGACGGTGAAAGGCGGCCTGCGCCTCGCCGTACCTGCCTTGCGCCAATAAAACGGTGCCCAGGTTGTTCTGCGCTTCGCGATAATCGGCTTTCGACGCCAACGCCCGCCGGTAACAAGCTTCCGCTTCGGTCCATTTCTCCTGAACCTCGAGCGAATTGCCGATCCCGAAGTGCGCTGGCGCGAGCGTGGGATCGAGCTTCAGCGCGCGTTCGAAACAGCTGACGGCTTCCGCCGGCTTCGCCTGCCCTTGCAAGGCCTTGCCCAGATTGACCCAAGCCTCGACGTGGTCGGGAGCAGTTTGCGTTGCCTGCTCGAAGCACGCCGCCGCTTCATCCATTCTTTCAAGTTTATCGAGGAGAAGCCCGAGGTTGTTGTGGGCGGCCGCATAATTCGGCTTCAGCGCGAGAGCCTCGCGATACGACTCGATCGCCGCGTCGACCTCTCCGCTGGCGGTCAGAACGATGCCCAAGTTGAAACGGTAAAGCGCGCTTCCGGGTCTGGCGGCGATCGCCTTGCCAATGCGCCTGACGGCGGCCCCGTTGTCGCCCGCTTGGTGGGCGAGCAATCCCAACATTTGATTTGCGTTCGGGTTGTCCGGTTCATGCCGCAGGACCTGGCGATAAATTGCCTCGGCCTGGCCGAACCGGCCGGACCGCTGATGTTCGACCGCGTCGGCAAGCAGCCGAGACCAGTTCTGGGGCTTCGCTTGAACCATCTAACGATCTCTTCGGCGGGGCTTGAATCCGACGGCACCATGCCGCAAACGCGAGCGCCTGGCAAACTGGCGGAGCGAGGGAAACGCGTCGCGCCTCGCACCCCGGGAACCACCTCAAGCCGCCCGGCCGGCACCAATGGCCATGCTTTCGATCGACCCTGGTTCATGCTACCGTCCCGGCCGGTCGGAGGGTGTGCTCTGGAAAAATTCTGATGATACCAAGCGAACCGAACCAGAGCGTAATCGCGGCCGGTTGATTTTCGGAGATCGGAGGTAAGGTTGTGATGGCGGACGCCGGCGAATCGGAGGTTGTCTGGTTGGGCCCGCTAAAGGTTTCGGTCTGGCCGAAAAACATAAATCTCTTCAAATTCGACAGGGATGTATTTTTCACCATCAATTCCGATCTTGTCGAACTGCAGCAACCTCTCATCGATGCAATTCTGGAAGCGGAAGCCAAGAAATTAGACCCGGAAGATCGGCAAAGCCCGGGGCAGGGTGGCAACAAGGTGCGGGATCTGGGCAGCCTTGGGGTCCCCTTGTTCGATCTGCTGAACGAACGGGCAAGGCATCTCTTTATGCATGTCACCGGCAACAAGACCGCGGTAGTCGATGATTGCTGGGCCAATGTCTATCGCGATGGATTTTACGCGATGCCGCACAGTCACAAACGTTCCGTCGGGTCGATCGTGTTCGCCCTGGATAACGGCGAAGAAGACGACGCGAAAGACGATGTCCTCAACGGCGTGCTCATGTTCGCCGACCCGCGCATGCCGGCTTGCTGTCCCGGCAAGGCGGGGTTTGTTTCCGCTCCCGCCATTGTCACGCGCGAGCCTTGCGGACGCATGATTATCTTTCCCTCTCATCTAACCCATCAAGTTACCCCCTATCGTGGCCGGCGGCCGCGCATTTCCATTGCCTGGAACCTCAGCCCGGAAAATGTGGCTGGCGACGTCGTTCACGATGGGCGCATCTGACCGGCTTGGCAGCCATAGTCACGGAAGGAACCGCCGAAATGTCCGGACCTAGGACCCTGCTCGACATGGCCGGCGCGCCGAGCTGGCCCCATCGCCTGGCCGAGGCCGCGGTGGTCATGATCGACGCCCAGTTGGAGTACGTGACCGGGCGGCTGCCGCTGACCGGGGTCGGGCCGGCGCTCGAGGTCGGGGCCGAGCTTCTGACCGCCGCGCGCGCGGCCGGCCGGCCGGTGGTTCACGTCCAGCACCGGGGCCAGGGCGCGGGCCTGTTCGGCCCGGACTCGGAATTCTTCACGATCGCGCCCGAGGTTGCGCCCGAAGGCGGCGAGGCGGTGGTCGAAAAGGTCGTGCCCAACGCCTTCGCCGACGGCGCGTTGGACGCCAAGCTGAAGGCGCTCGGCGTCTCCAAGATCGTCATCGGCGGTTTCATGACCCACCTCTGCGTCAGCACCACGGCGCGCGCGGCGCTCGATCTCGGTTATGGTTGCAGCGTGCTGGCGCCCGCCTGCGCGACCCGCGACCTGCCCGACGGCCAGGGCGGCACGATTGCGGCCGCCGACATCCACCGCATCGAGATCGCCGCACTTTCCGACCGTTTCGCCACCATCGCCACCGAAGTGAGCCAGCTCACCGACTGAATTCGGGCCGGGCGCGGGGTTTTGGGCGGGTTTCACGCGAGCTAATTAAACAAATAATCAATGTATAATATCAAAAACACGCTATTGAACATGTAAAATAGTTGACTATCTCCCTCGACATGGTGTTTATTAGCGGTCGAGCGCCGATTTGGTCCGTCAGCTTGCGGGCGCTCTTGCGAAAGCAGCTAAGCGACGGGTTCGAGGAAAACCGTCCGGCTGCGCCGCGGCGGTTTTTTTATGCGAACCAGGAGACCGGGATGGCAGACAAGATTGTGACCGCAAATCGCTTGGACGATGGCCTGGTGGTCTACCTCAATGGGGCCAGTGGGGGGGGCAGCTGGTCGGAGCGCATCGAAGACGCCCGCATCGCCGGCGACGACGCGGCGGCCGACGGCTTGCTGGCCGAGGCCGAGGGGCCGGGACAGGAGATCCGGGTGGTCGGGCCCTATCTGATCGAGATCGCGCTTGAGGGCGCCGAGCCGCGCCCGGTGAGCTATCGCGAGGCGATCCGCGCCAAAGGTCCGACCGTGCGCCTGGATCTCGGCAAGCAAGCCGATTTCGCCTAGGCGTTTGGCCGAGAGGGAACCCAGCCCATGTACCGCTACGATGAATTCGACCACACCCTGGTGCAAGAACGGGTCGCCCAGTTTCGCGGCCAGGTCGCGCGGCGACTGTCCGGGGAGTTGAGCGAGGAGGAGTTCAAGCCCTTGCGCCTGATGAACGGGCTCTACCTCCAGCTTCACGCCTACATGCTGCGGGTCGCGATTCCCTACGGCACCTTCTCGGCGCGGCAGATGCGCACCCTTGCCGATATCGCGCGCCGCTACGACAAGGGCTACGGCCACTTCACCACGCGCCAGAACATTCAATACAACTGGCCCCGGCTCGACCGGGTACCCGACCTGCTGGACGAGTTGGCCGGGGTCGAGATGCACGCCCTGCAGACCAGCGGCAACTGCATCCGCAACGTCACCGCCGATCACTACGCCGGCGTCGCCGCCGAGGAGATCGAGGACCCGCGCATCTATGCCGAGCTGATCCGCCAGTGGTCGAGCCTGCACCCGGAGTTCTCGTTCCTGCCGCGCAAGTTCAAGATCGCGGTCACCGGCTCGCCCCACGACCGGGCGGCGGTCAAGGTCCACGACATCGGCCTGCAGATGTGCCGCGATGAAGACGGCGCGCCGGGTTTCGCGGTGCTCGTCGGCGGCGGCCTGGGGCGCAGTCCCTTCGTCGCCAAGAAGATCCGCGAATTCCTGCCCAAGCGCCACCTGCTGTCCTACCTGGAGGCGATCCTCAGGGTCTACAACCAGCTCGGCCGGCGCGACAACAAGTACAAGGCGCGCATCAAGATCCTGGTGCACGAGTTGGGCGCCGAGGCCTTCACCGAACTTGTCGAGGCCGAATGGGCCGAGCTCAAGGACGGCACGGTCGAGTTGCCGGCCGGAGAGGTCGCGCGCATCCAGTCCTACTTCGCGCCACCGCCTTACGAGGCCTTTTCCGGCGCAACGCTGGAGATCCAGAACCGCGAATTCGAGGTCCGGCGCTTCGAGGACCGGGGCTTCGCCCGCTGGGTGCGCAGCAATGTCGCCGCCCACAAGGCGCCCGGCTACGCCATCGCCAACATTTCGCTCAAGCCCGAGGGCGGCGTGCCCGGCGACATTACGGCCGAACAAATGGACCTGGTGGCCGAGCTGGCGGAACGCTTCGGCTTCGGCGAGATTCGCGCCAGTCATCAGCAGAATCTGCTGATGCCCGACGTCAAGCGCGCCGATCTCTATGCGCTGTGGCAGGCGTTGGGACGGCACGGCCTGGCCAGCCCCAACATCGGGTTGGTCGCGGACATCATCGCCTGCCCGGGTCTGGATTACTGCACCTTGGCCAACGCGCGCGCGATCCCCGTCGCCCAAGCCATCAGCGAGCGGTTTGCCGATCCGGCGCGCCAGCACGCCATTGGCGAGCTCGGTATCAAGATCTCCGGCTGCATCAATGCCTGCGGCCATCATCACGTCGGCCAGATCGGCATTCTCGGGGTCGACAAGAAGGGCGTCGAATTCTACCAGATCACCTTGGGCGGCGCCGCCGACGAGAATGCCGCGCTCGGCAAGATCATCGGCCCGGCGTTCGGCTACGACCAGGTGGTCGATGCCGTCGAGACCATCGTCGATACCTACCTGGAGATCCGCGTGGACGACGAGGCCTTCAACCAGACCCTGACCCGCGTCGGCTTCGCGCCGTTCAAGGAGAAGCTTTATGCCGCTCATTAAGAACGACGAGATCACCGAGGACCCTTGGATCGCGGTGGACGACGAAGATTCCCTACCCGAAGGCGCACCGGCGATCGTCAGCCTGGCGCGCTGGCGGGCCGAACGCGAAACCTTGGCCGGGCGCAACGCACCGCTCGGCATCCGGCTGCGCGCCGATCAACCGCCCGCGGAGATCGCCGAGGATATCGACCGGTTTCAGGTGATCGCGCTCGAGTTCCCGAGCTTCGGCGATGGCCGCGCCTACTCCTACGCGCGCCTGCTGCGCGAGCGCCACGGCTATCGCGGCGAGGTGCGCGCGGTCGGCCAGGTGCTGCGCGATCAGGCGCTGTTCATGCGCCGCTGCGGCTTTGACGCCTTCGAGGTCGCCGAGGGCACCGGCGTCGCGGGCTGGCGCGAGGCGCTCGGCGAGATTTCGGTATTCTATCAGCCGACCGAGGACGGCCGCCCGGCGGCCCCCGGCTTGCGGACCGCAGTGGGCTGAATTTCGCCGCGGGCCCCTGGTGGCCCGAGGCAATCCCGACACCCATGGCCAATGGCCGCGATGGGCCCGGTTCCGGGCCTTTTCGCGCGCCGGGACCGGGTTTATAATCGCGGCCATCGTCCCTCCGCGCCTTCGTTTTCCCCCCGATCACCCACTTGCGGCACCATGACCGATCATACCTTCTACCTGCTGCGCCACGGCGAGACCGAATTCAACGTCGCGGGCCGGCTCCAGGGCCAGCAGGATTCGCCGCTGACGGCGCGCGGACGTGCCCAGGCACGGGCCCATGGCGTTTTACTCAGGGACCTGATCGCGGCGCCCGCGAGTTGGCGGGTGGTGGCCAGCCCCTTGGGCCGCACCCTGGATACCGCCCGCCTGGCCTGCGCCGAACTCGGCCTGCCCGAGGCCGCCATCGAAACCGATCCGCGGCTAAAGGAGATTGCCTATGGCGAGTGGGAGGGCCAGACCTACGCCGAGATCGAGACCCGCTATCCGGACCATTGGGCGGCGCGGGAGCGCGACCCCTGGGGCTTCGTGGTGCCCGGCGGCGAGAGCTACGCGATG
>CAXMQD010000515.1:0-2215 GCA_964194965.1 uncultured Acidimicrobiia bacterium
GCGCCATCGCCGGGTGGGGAATCACGCCGTTCAAGGTGCCGCGGCCATGGAAGGAATAGAGGCTGATCGCCGGACCGCCGCCGAGGGCTACGTCGCCACGGCCGCCCATATCCGGAGCATCCGTGGCCAATATGAGATCGAGTTGGATCGCGATATCGGGCTGCAGGACCTGCGCCGCCGGCAGGGCGCCGCGCAGGTTGAACTCCTCCTGTACCGAGAACACGAGATGCAAATTCGGCAGGCCTTGTATCTCCTTGAGCGTACCGGCGAGCTCGAGGATCGCGGCACATCCCGCCCGGTCGTCGACCGAAGTGCCGGCCAAGCGGTCGTCCGCCAAGGCGATGACCTGGGGCCGGTAGATCACCGGGGTGCCGATGCGGACGCCGGCGGCCTCGACCGCGTCCGCCGAGGCGAGGCCGATATCGATGTAGAGTTCGGAATAGGGGACAACGCGGTATTTTTCCCCCGGCGTGGTCGCGTGATGGCTCTTGTTGGCGAGCACCCCCGGTAGGTCCCGGCCCTCGCCCACGCACAGCAATACGGCTTGCGAGGGCAGCGCCCGCTCGGGGACCCCGCCCAGCCGTTCGACCCGCAGGAAGCCATCGGCTTCAACCTTGCGGACCACGAAACCAAGCTGATCCATGTGGGCGAACAGCATCACGCTGGGCGCCCCCGGATCGCCCTCGATCGTGGCGATCAGGTTGCCCAACCGGTCGCTGCGCGATGCGATGCCGAGATCGTCGAGCCGCGCACGGAGATAGCGTCGGACCCGATCCTCGTGACCACTCAGTCCGGGGATCATCATCAATTCCGAGAGCGTGTCGCGCAGCCGTTGTTTCATGCCAAATTCCCTCCCCACGCTTTTACACCAGTCTATAAGCCGATTATTGTGTGGCCGGAAGCAGACTGTCCTATCATCGTGTTCCAAGACAAGGGGAGTATCGTATGGCCATGAAATCCCGCGATTGGCAGCGCACGAAGAATGGCCGATTGACGTTCACGGAACTCGGTTTCGGTACCGCACCTCTGGGTAATCTATATCGGGCGATTGGCGACGACGAGGCGCAGGCCATCCTGGACCGGGCCTGGGAGGGCGGCGTGCGCTACTATGACACCGCACCGCTTTACGGCCTCGGCCTGTCCGAAACGCGCCTCAATGGATTTCTTCGCGGCAAGAGGCGGGACGACTACGTCCTGTCCACAAAGGTCGGTCGGTTGATGCAAGTCTGCGGCCCCCGGGACAGGTCCGGAATCGGCAAGTGGTTCGACGTGCCGAGCCGCCGGGAGGTGTACGATTACAGTTATGACGGAGTCATGCGCTCGGTGGAATTCTCGTTCGAACGTCTCGGCGTGGACCGGGTCGACATCCTCTGGGCCCACGACCTCTGCATCTCCACCCACGGCTCGAAGGCGGCATCCGACGCGCGGATCGAAGAGTTGATGGACTCGGGCTACGACGCGATGATCTCGTTGCGCGACCAGGGGGTCGTGACCGCCATCGGCGGTGGGGTCAACGAATGGGAAGTCTGCCAAGCCTTGGCGGAGCGCGGCGACTTCGATCTCTTTCTGCTGCCCGGGCGCTACACGCTGTTGGAACAGGAGTCGCTCGACAGCTTCCTGCCGCTCTGCGAATCCCGCGGCATCGGGATCGTCATTGGTGGCCCCTACAATTCGGGCGTGCTTGCCAGCGGTCCGAAACCGGGCGCCTTCTACAATTACGAGCCCGCGCCCCCACCGATCCTGGAGAAAGTCGGCAAGATCGAGGCGGTTTGCCGTTCCCATGGCGTTTCGCTGATCGACGCCGCATTCCAGTTTCCGCTGATGAATCGAAACGTCGTATCCGTGATCCCGGGCAGTCAAAGCGTGGCGCAGATGGAGAGCAACCTCCGCGCGGCCGAGGCAAGCATTCCGCCCGCGCTCTGGGCCGATCTGAAAGAGCAGGGTTTGATGCGCGAAGACGCGCCCTCGGAATGAGGTCCCGGAACGAGCATCGAATGACCATCAAGATCGACGCACATCAGCACTACTGGGATCCTGGGCGCGGCGACTACGATTGGATGCCCCAGGACGATCCTATTCTCGCGCGCGAATATGCGCCCGCCGATCTCGCGGCCAGCCTTGGAAAGCACGGCATCGCGGGTACCGTTCTGGTTCAGGCGGCGGCCACGGTCGCGGAAACGGAGTACTTGCTGGGGATCGCGGAGGCCTCCGAGAC
>CAXMQD010000516.1:0-2849 GCA_964194965.1 uncultured Acidimicrobiia bacterium
CCCGTCGGGCCAGCTTGTGGCCGGTCTGAATGCCGGCGGCAATGGTTATGGCGGCACCATCGACCCGGACCGTCTCGCCTTTCGCGACAGGCCGGCACACCACCAAAACATTGTCTTGGGGCGAAAGCAGCAGCAATCGCGGGTCGTGCTCCGGATTTGGCATCGCTGTCACCTAGAACTTTCCGAATTTCAGGTAGGCTTCCTGCGGGTCGGTGCCTCCCAGGATCGCCGTGCGGACTTTGTTTTCGGTCTGCATCGCCTGTTGCGACCTCTTGGCGACGTCCGCGGCGATCTCCTTCGGGACGCACACCATGCCGTCGCGGTCGCCCAACAGATAGTCGCCGGGGCGGATCGATACTTCGCCAATGACGATGTCGATATCAACGTCCTTCGGCAACCACCGGCCGACGATGTCGCGGGGCGTGTGGAACCGCCGCCAGCACTGAAAGCCGAGCCGGATCAGAAACTCCACGTCCCGGATGCCACCGTCGATGACGCAGCCCAGGACCCCCTTCGCTTGAAGCGTCTCGGCCGAGAGCTCGCCCATCTGAGCAATGACCCGGTCGTTGGGCTGGCAAACCCAGATATGACCGGATTTCGCCTTCGACAGCAACCCGGTCCAGGCCAGCAGCGTTTCGTGAGGATCGGCGGTATCGTCGGTGCGGCCCTCGATGGTGAAAACCGGCCCGCACAGTTTCCGATCGGGCAGCAGCGGCGTAATTTCGGGCGGCAGGGTGAAGTCGCGCAGCCCGTCGCCGCGCATCACATCGTGCACGACGCCCGTGTAGCACTGCTCGAGCAGGGTGACGACCGGGTCAGTCATGTTGCAACCTTGCCTTCGCTATTTCCCGGCGCCAGCCTTCGGTCCAACCGGCGTGTGTCTCCTGACAGATCAAGGAGAGCCGTCCGCGCTCGAGGAGGAAGCCCCCTTCCCGGATAGACTAGCCATGAACGCGGGTTGAATCCACAGTGGCGGCCAGGCGCTCGAACGACCGCCGATGACGATACCTGGATAGTCCAGTGGGGGGGCGGGCCAGGAGGGAGGCGGGTTATGAGGGAGACACGGTCCGTTGGTTGCCACGCGACGCGGGTTGCGCCGCGCGTCACCGGGTCCGGCGAATGACATAGGTGAAAATGCCATCGCTCTCGGAGGCATCCACCAGTTCGTGCCCACTCATGTTGCAGAAGTGCCGGAAATCGATGCGCGACGCCGGATCGGTCGCATGCACGGTGAGGCAATCACCGAGAGGCACGTCGGCGAGTGCCTTCCTGGCTTTCAACACCGGCAATGGACAGTTGAGACCCTTGGTGTCCAAAACCTTGCTCATATACGCCCGACTCCTCCGGCTTTCCCGCCCCGGCTCACCGCATCCGGTCCCCGCGGTCCCGGTATCGCCAGGGCCCGCCGGCCGACGGTCGTCAACGGCCGGGTTCAAGCGGATATGAGAGCGCAGCGAGGCGCAAAAGAAAAGCCCCGCCGGAGCGGGGCTGGTTGACCGACTGAGACTACCCTATTCGATGCCTCAGAAACCGCTTAAGACAACCCGAACCATGAAGATCCAGAGAAAGGCGCTCGCGCCAATCACGAATATGAATGTCCGGCGGCGCGACCACTTCTCTCCGGTGGCCGGCAGTTGCTTCCGGTCAAACTCGGCGGCTTGCTCAAATGAAAGTTGTTTAGTCACGGCGGTATTCATACCGGGTTCCTCTAGAATATCGGCAGGCGCCAACCATTATTTGAAATAAATACTAACATATTTCATGAATTAATAAATAATTATATTTGAGATATTAACTGTTATTATTTACCAATACTATTAATAATTCCATCGGCTGTGGGAATCGCACCTAAAGTGCCATGTGAGGCAAAAGAAAAGCCCCGCGCCAAGGAGTGCGGGGACACTTAGGCGCGGGGCTTCCCTCGGTCCAATCTCAATGGAGGATTGAAACACGGGGGGAGAAATTTTAGCCCGTACGAAGGCCCAGAAGAAGCCCCTGCGCGCGGCGCCGAAGTATGCCTGGGCTAAACCACCGGGAGCGGTTCATGAAGCTGGAGTTCAACAAAAGTATTTGCTGCGGCCGGCCACACTAGAGACGGTCGTCTAGTCGGTCATGTAAAAGGCGAATGCGGCCAATGCCAATATACCGACAACAATCCCCATACGCTCGGCTCGGAAAGCACGGTATGGGCCGAGTAACTGCCTCGCCATTGGATGTCTCCCTATGCACGTTTTATTTTTTATTGAATAACTTTAGCATTTTTTGACTGTTTTTGTCCATTGGCATCTCTATCAGACCGTTTTCCTACATTTAACAAAATAGAAAATCCCGCCGGAGCGGAGCTGCCAGCGCCTGCCTGGCGTCGGCACACTGCCTCGGACGAAGCCGTTTTCCGCTCCGGCCGGGACGCCAAAGACACCCGCCCGGGCTTCGGGAGGATACCGGCGGCCCGGGCACCGGCATGCGGGCGCGCTCTTGGCGTTTTGCACTTCAAGGCGAATCGCACCGAATTGATCGGCCGCGCGGTTCCTTGGTGCGATCGAGGGTTGTCCGCGCCTCCCGTGCCGAGCCGAGCGGGCCGGACGATGCTTGGCCGATCAGTTCCATTTGAGTATGGTTTCGGTCAGTGCGAGGACCCATCGAGCTGGATCGGCGTCCGGCCTATCTGAGCGATGGCCGCGCCACTTGACCGGTTGGGAATATTTCGAACCAGGGAGGCAAACTATGTCACCGAAATTCCGTTCTCTGATCTCAGCCCTGACGATCGCGGCGGCTGCCGCATTTGCGCTGATGCCGGGATCGAGCGTCGCCGGCACCGCCGCCGAAATCGACAGTGGCGTCGACAAAGC